>NZ_CP046393.1:0-177500 GCF_009734185.1 Commensalibacter melissae
ATGACAAAAGAAGAAAATTTACACGCCAATACAGAAAATAGCTCTGTTCCTGATCAGGAACAAGATTCACGGGGTCATGAAACTATTTTCCCACAAGAGGAAAACGGCACGGAATCTTCAGATTCCTCTTCCAGCCAGAATAGTGAAGTTGACAAGTTGAAAAATGAACTGCAAGTCATGAAAGATCAGTGGATGCGTTCAGAAGCCGAAAATCAGAATCTGCGCAATCGCCATAAAAAAGAGCTTGAAGATACACGCCTGTATACTGTACAGAAATTTGCTCGTGACATCGTAGAGGCAGCCGAAAACCTGCGTCGCGGTATTGATAGCTTGCCAAAACCAGCTGAGAATGAAGATCCAATGATTACAAAAATGCGTGAAGGTTTTGAAAGTACTGAACGTTCATTTTTAAAAATTCTGGAAAAAAATGGTATCAAATGTGAAGATCCGACAGGCAGTCCATTTGATGCAAATAAACATCAAGCAATGGCAGAACAACCATCTGATGAACACCCTCAGGGAACCATTATTCAAAGCTGGACCCCAACATGGACCCTAAATGACCGTCTGTTAAAACCAGCCATGGTTGTCGTGGCCAAATCTCCTGAAAACACATAATGCAGATATTAAATAACTAAATTAATTAGCTGACTTCCATTAATTAAATGTGTATAATGGAGCTGTTCAAAAGGTTTCTTGAAGATTTCACTAAAGAAACTTATATAATGGTAACAAGTCATAACTGTAACCTCGCCATTATTGGGGGTTAATGTTTAATGACCATGATTTTTAAAAAAGGACTTTTAGAAGGCGCTTCGGGTCTTGTGAAAGTTGCTATTAGGAGATGAATTAATGAGTAAAGTTATTGGTATTGACCTTGGTACAACAAACTCCTGTGTTGCTATCCGTGAAGGTAATGAAACCAAAGTAATAGAAAATAGTGAGGGGGCCCGTACTACCCCTTCAATGGTTGCTTTCACTGAAAACAATGAAATGCTTGTTGGTCAGTCAGCAAAAAGACAGGCTGTCACTAATCCAACAAATACATTTTACGCCGTAAAACGGTTAATTGGTCGTCGGTTTGACGATCCGACTGTAAACCGTGACAAGGGGTTGGTTCCCTATTCTATTGTCAAAGGTGAAAATGGCGATGCATGGGTTGAAGCCAGAGATAAAAAATACGCTCCTTCACAAATCTCTGCATTCATTTTAGGTAAAATGAAAGAAACAGCAGAAGCATATCTGGGCGAAAAAGTAACACAGGCTGTCATTACTGTTCCAGCTTATTTTAATGACGCGCAACGTCAGGCAACCAAGGATGCCGGTAAAATTGCTGGACTTGATGTTCTTCGCATTATCAACGAACCAACAGCCGCCGCGCTGGCCTACGGTTTGGAAAAGAAAAATAGCGGCACCATTGCTGTATATGACCTAGGTGGTGGTACTTTTGATATTTCTGTTCTAGAAATATCTGATGGTGTAATTGAAGTTAAATCAACCAACGGTGACACTTTCCTTGGTGGTGAGGATTTTGATGCTCGAATCATTGATTTCTTGGCTGATGAATTCAAAAAAGAACAAGGAATTGACCTTCGCAGTGATAAACTTGCCTTACAACGTTTGAAAGAGGCAGCTGAAAAAGCAAAAATCGAACTTTCCTCTTCAAAAGAAACGGAAATTAACCTTCCATTTATAACCGCTGATGCTTCCGGTCCAAAACACTTGGTCATTAAACTAAGCCGTGCAAAACTAGAAAGCTTGGTTGATGATCTAATCACCAAAACTCTAGAACCTTGTAAGGCAGCGATCAAGGATGCCGGATTATCAGCAAATAATATTGATGAAGTTATTTTGGTAGGTGGAATGACCCGTATGCCAAAAGTCATCGAGGTCGTCAAAAGCTTCTTTGGCAAGGAACCCGCCCGTAACGTTAACCCTGATGAAGTCGTTGCAATTGGTGCTGCCATTCAAGGTGCTGTTCTTAAGGGGGATGTTAAAGATGTACTGTTGCTTGACGTTACTCCTTTATCCCTTGGAATTGAAACACTCGGGGGTGTTTTCACACGTTTAATCGATAGAAACACAACCATTCCTACAAAGAAAAGCCAAACGTTCTCTACAGCAGAAGACAACCAAAGTGCTGTTACCATCAAGGTTTACCAAGGTGAACGTGAAATGGCGGCAGACAACAAGTTGCTTGGCAACTTTGACCTGACAGGAATCGCACCTGCACCACGTGGAGTTCCACAAATTGAAGTAACATTCGATATTGATGCAAACGGTATCGTTTCTGTATCCGCCAAGGATAAAGCAACCGGTAAAGAGCAGCAAATTCGTATTCAAGCTTCTGGTGGTCTGTCAGATGCCGATATCGAAAAAATGGTTAAAGATGCTGAAGCGAATGCTGAGGCAGACAAGCAGAAGAAAGAAATGGTTGAAAGCAGAAATCAGGCAGATATGATGGTCGCCCAGGTAGAGAAAAACCTGCAAGAGCATGGTGACAAGATTGATGCTTCAACAAAATCAGATATTGAAGCTGCCGTAGCCGATGTTAAAAGCAAAAAAGAAGGTGATGATTTGGAGGCCCTAAAATCATCAACTGAAAAACTTTCCCAGCTTTTAATGAAAATCGGTGAAACCATTTACAAAGCAACCAATGATGCAAATGCAGCCGCAGGGGCTGCTGGAGCAGAAACTGCAGATCAAGCAGGTTCCTCTGCAAAACCAGAAGAAGACATTGTTGATGCTGATTTTGAAGATGTCAATCATAATGACAAAAAATCTAGCTAATGGGTCAATGCCTATTAAATAAGATATATTAACCAATTTGATATGTCGTAAGAAGTCAAGCCCGTCCTTTCAACAAAGGCGGGCTGCTTTTTGTTACGATATCTATTTGAAGATAATTTGAGGACATCAATGTCTAAACGAGATTATTATGAAATTCTAGAGATTAGTCGCACGTCAAGTAGCGAAGAAATTAAAAAAGCCTATCGCAAGAAAGCAATGCAATATCATCCTGATCGCAATCCTGGCGATCAGGAGGCGGAAGCCAAATTTAAAGAAATAAATGAGGCCTATGATGTTCTAAAAGATGAACAGAAAAAAGCCGCTTATGACCGTTTTGGTCACGATGCTTTCCAAAATGGCGGGGCCGGTAATGGTTTCGGCGGTGGTTTTGGAGCTGGTGGCTTCAGCGATATCTTTGACATGTTCGGCGATATGATGGGTATGAATCGTGGCGGTAACAGTCGCAAACGTTCTGGTGCTGATATCCAAATTCAAACCGAAATCCAGTTAACTGAAGCTTTTACAGGCATTAAGAAAAAGGTAAAATATAAAACAAAAAAACCTTGCCAAAGCTGTGATGGATCAGGATCAACAGACAAAACCAATGGAAATAAGACCTGTCCGACCTGTCATGGTTCTGGAAAAATCCGTGCTCAACAGGGATTTTTTCTGGTAGAACGCCCTTGTAATACCTGTCATGGAACAGGCCAGGTCATCAGTAACCCATGTAAAAAATGTCATGGAACCGGGCTTGAAAATCAAGATAAAGAGTTGGAAATCGATATACCTGCCGGAATTGAAGATGGAACCCGTATAAGGATTTCGGGGGAAGGGGAGGCCGGCAGCAATGGAAATCCACCTGGGGATTTATACGTATATGTTTCTGTTTTACCCCATGATCTATTTCACAGAGAAGGGGCAAATATATTCTGTCGTATCCCCATTCGAATCACGCAAGCTGCTTTAGGAACAGAACTTGAAGTACCTATCATAGATGGTGGCAGATCAAAAGTGAAAATTCCTGCCGGTACCCAAACAGGTAAACAATTCCGTTTACGGGGTAAGGGTTTTTCTGTTCTACGCTCTTCATCACGTGGTGATATGTATATTGAAGTCAAAGTCGAGATTCCTCAACATTTGACAAAACGCCAGAAAGAGCTGCTTGAAGAATTCGAGGCAGAAGCACAAAATAAAGAAAATGAGGGAAATCCGGAAACAACAAGTTTTTTTAAGAAAGTTAAAGATTTCTTTGAAGGAAAATCCTGATTAATCTATTCTTTGATAAATGAAAGTGTTTAGAATGAATACATCTGTTTTACGTATTGGTATTGCTGGCATAACCGGACGTGTTGGACGTCTTTTAATGGAAGAAATTACCTCTAGAGATAATGCTGTTTTATCTGGGGGTACATCACTTTCAAAAGACATTCATGATATACCAGATTCTGTTCAAATCTTCTCTGACATTGCAAGTCTGGTCGAAAAAAGTGATGTAATTATCGATTTTACAAATGCTACAGCAACGGAAACACATGCAAAAGCATTAAACAATAGTAAAACAGCATGGATTTTAGGAACAACAGGCATATCTGAATCCGTCCAAAAACTTATCAAAGAAACCGCAAAAACCATTCCCATTGTTCAGGCGGCTAATTTTTCACCTGGTGTAACCTTGATAACCCGACTGGCTTTTGAACTGGCGAAAGCTTTGCCCGCCGATCAGTATGATGCTGAAATTGTGGAAACACACCATCGTCAAAAAGTTGACGCTCCATCTGGAACAGCCCTGGCAATCGGGGAATCCATTGCAAAAGCAAGAAAGGTGGATTTAGGATCTGTTGCAGAAATTGGCAGAAAAGGATTTACAGGGGCGCGGAAAAAAGATGCCATCGGATTTTCTTCCTTAAGGGGCGGGCAAATTGTTGGTGAACATAGTGCCATATTTCTCTCCGATGTCGAGGAAATTGTTCTTACACATAAAGCTTTTGATCGTCGCATTTTTGCAAAAGGTGCCGTTCGATCAGCTTTTTGGTGTATCAATAAACCCGCAGGTTTATATGACATGAACCATGTTTTGGGACTGGATCCGGTCAAATAATAATTTTTTTTTAAATTAATACTTGACGGATAGACCACAAAAGGGTCTGTTTACAATACTTATGTTTTTTTATTTATTAGTGAGATAGCAGAAAAATTATGCGAAACAATAGCGATTTTCTGTTCGCTTCGGAATCGGTATCAGAGGGTCATCCAGATAAAGTTGCCGATCGTATCAGCGACACCATTTTGGATACCTACCTTGCCGCAGATCCAGAAGCGCGCGTAGCTTGTGAGACTCTTGTTACAACCAATCAGGTAATTTTGGCTGGAGAACTGCGTGGCCCGAAAAGCATTACCAAAGAAATGCTCAATGAAAAAGCCCGTGAAACCATACGTGAAATTGGATACGACCAGGACGGTTTTTCTTGGAAAACCGCAAATATATTAAACCTGTTACATGCACAGTCTCCCCATATCGCAGTCGGGGTTGACAGTAATGAAAGTAAAGATGAAGGCGCTGGCGATCAGGGAATCATGTTCGGTTTTGCAACGTCTGAAACCGAAACCTTAATGCCTGCCCCAATTTATTATGCTCATAAGATCCTAAAAAATCTCAATGACCTACGTAAATCAAGTGATCATAAGGGTAAAGGATTTCTTCCGGACGCAAAAAGTCAGGTAACCTTGCGTTATGTTCACGGTAAACCTGTTGGCGCAACATCTGTTGTTTTATCAACCCAACATGAGGAATCCATGCCACAGGAAAACATTCGTGACGTTTTAAAAGAACTGATTACGAATACATTGCCAGAAGGCTGGATGTGTCCAGACAAAGAATTTTATGTCAATCCTACAGGAATTTTTGTTATTGGAGGTCCTGATGGCGATTGTGGCCTGACAGGTCGTAAAATCATCGTCGATACTTATGGTGGGGCTGCCCCTCATGGTGGGGGAGCTTTCTCGGGTAAGGATCCAACCAAAGTTGATCGCTCAGCAGCATATGCCTGTCGTTATCTTGCCAAAAATATTGTAGCTTCCGGTCTTGCTGATCTTTGTACCCTGCAAATTTCATATGCGATTGGAATTTCCCATCCTCTCTCTGTTTATGTTGATTTACATGGAACAGGCAAAGACATTGATGAAACAAAACTTGAAAAAGTTTTACGTGAATTAATGGATCTTTCTCCAAGAGGCATCCGTAAACATTTACGATTAAATCGTCCCATATACAAACAAACTTCAGCCTACGGTCATTTTGGACGCCATCCAGACCCGGTAAAAGATGATTTTACATGGGAAAAAACTGATCTTGTTGATGCTTTGCAAAATGCTTTTAATCGTTAAAACTTAAGTATATGACCATAATTCAAAAAGGTTCTTGTGGAGAAAGTGCTCAAGAGCCTTTTTCCAAAACAGATTCATCCCTACCCAAAGACCGTTTGTACGGGCGTCGTCGTGGTCATCCTTTACGCGACAGACAAAAACGGCTTCTTTCAGACTATCTTCCCCGAATCAAATTCCCAACCAGAAATATCAAACACCCCTTTGAGGCTTTTGCAAGTCAGCCTAGGGCATTATGGTTGGAAATTGGGTTTGGGGGAGGTGAGCACAGTCTTGCCCAGCACCAAATACATTCTGATATTGGTTATATTGCATGTGAGGTATTCGAAAACGGAATTTGTTCCCTATTATCCAATCTTGTTCAGGAAGATGTTAAGGAAACAGAAGCAACTGTTCCAAATATGCTTCGGATATGGAATGAAGATGCACGTATCTTGATCCGTGCATTACCGGAAAATTCAATTGAAAAGGTTTTTCTGCTTTTTCCTGACCCTTGGCCAAAAACGAGACATGCAAAAAGACGGTTTGTCCATCCAGAACGTCTGCCTTTGCTTCATCGTATTCTAACCCCCAAAGGACAATGGCATATTGCAAGTGATGATCCAACCTATCAGGCATGGGTTGAAGAAACCATGGAGAATCAACCCTATTTCAAGAAAATCATGCAAACGAACAAACGTCCTGAAAGCTGGCCATCAACCCGTTACGAACAAAAAGCCTACAAGGCTGGAAGATCACCAATTTTCTGGATATTTGAAAAATCATGATTTTTTATTATTATCAACTTTTAGTTCCTGTTCTGCACGTTTGACAAGCCTATGCTCGTTATTACGTAAAAATATAAACACCAGAACAGCAACTACAACAAAGATAATCCCTATAACAAGGCCTATAGTCCCTTTTAGTCTAAGAAATTCCTGACCCAGGAAATATGCGGTATATGTAAAGGTACCTGCCCAACACATACCCCCCAAAGCGTTATAGATTAAAAAATCCTTCCAATGCATATGTGTTGCACCCGCCAATAAAGCCGTAAAAAACCTTAAAATGGCAACAAAACGTCCAAAAAAAACAGCTTTACCCCCATGATGCTTAAACAAATATTGTCCTAATAATAGACGATCTGGGGTCAATTTGAATTTAGGACCATATTTTTTCAATACTGGATATCCAACAATACGACCAATAAGATATCCAAAATTATCCCCCATAATCGCACCGACAATCGCGGATAAGGCAATATAATTAATATTGAGGCTACTGTAATGAGAGGCACAGTAAATGGATATGGTAATCAGCAAGCTTTCAGCTGGTAGGATTAATCCCATACTTTCCAACATAATGATAAGACCAACAATATAATAGGCATGGGATTCATAATGATGAACAAATTGTAAAATATAATCTAACAGTGTTTAAAATCCATATTGTTTCATTTCTAAAAATCTTACTATCTTTATGACCGATTCTAACCAATTAAGAAAGATTTAATTTTTATCGAGTTTGTTATGAATATGTTCAAAAAAAATGGCCCTTGTGGAAGTTGGCCCTCCCCTTTCACAACGGAAACTGTTGCAGGAAAGAACGTTATTTTTTCCGAATTACAAATAGATGAGGAAAACATATATTGGCTTGAAAGACGTCCACAGGAACAAAACAGAACCGTTCTTGTCCAATGGAATGAAAACAAGGGTATAAAGGATATAACCACACCATCATTTTCTGTTGGAAATAAGGTACATGAATATGGTGGAGGATCCTATAGCGTTCATAAAAACAGTATTGTTTTTAGCGATCTTTATACAGGTGGGATTTGGACTGTTTCACAAAATCGGCAGGCTACTTGTCTGTATCAGGACAAAGCCTTGCGTTTTGCCAGCTTTAACTTGATTGATAAACATGTTTTCTGTGTTTGTGAAGATCATTCAACAAATAATGTTAAAAACAGTCTTGTTCTATTTTCATTGGATAATCCAAATATAATGATAACACTGGATGAAAAGGCTGATTTTTATAGCACACCAACATTATCAAAGGATCAAGCGAAGCTCGCCTGGATTGAATGGTATCATCCTTTCATGCCATGGGAATCAACGTATTTATGCTGTGCCGATTTTGATATTAATGATAAAGCGATTAAAAATAAAAGGATCTTGGCTGGTAATAAACAAATTGAATCTCTGATTGAACCAGGCTGGACAGAAAATAATCAGCTCTATGTTTGCAGTGACCGTGAAAATTGGTGGAATCTTTACCATGTAAATTTACACACTAACGAAGCTGATAACTTAAGAGCCATTACCCAGATGAATGCCGAAATTGGTAAACCACATTGGATTTTTGGCCAAAAAAACTGGTATCCGGTTTCAAATAATAATTTTGTTGTCCAGGCTATTCATCAGGGATTTCCTGAAACATTTGTCATAAGTCATAATAAAATCAAAAAAATCTCCCTAGATCAACCTGAATATTGTCCTGTTCCCATAAAAAATAATGAATTTGCCTGGATAAATTGCTCAACTTCCCGACCAACGGAAATCATTTACCAGGATAATCATCACAATAGACAGGTTATTCAAATATCAAGTCTAGTTCATATACACAAGGAAGACATTTCCATTGGACATACTATATGTTTCCCAACACATGACCATCAACATGCTTATGGTTTTTTCTATCCACCAACCAATCGGCATTTTCAACCAAATAAAAATGAATTACCTCCCTTGATGGTCATTGCTCATGGTGGACCAACAGGTCAAACTGTTAACAGTTACAACCCAAAGATACAATTCTGGACCAGTCGAGGTTTCGCGGTTGTTGATGTTAATTATCGAGGATCTACGGGTTTTGGAAAAACCTACCGGAATGCATTACAAAAAAAATGGGGAATCCTGGATGTCCAGGATTGTATTGATGCCTGTAACTATCTGATCAAGCAACAAAAGGTTGACCCAAAAAAAATCGTCATAAAAGGCAGTAGCGCAGGAGGCTTTACCGTATTATCAGCCCTAGTCAAGTCCAAGATTTTTGCTGCAGGATCATGTTTATATGGTGTGGGGGATTTAACAGCCCTGGCTGAGGAAACACATAAATTTGAATCCAACTATTTAAATGGTCTTATCGGATCTTATCCAGAAGAAAAAGAGCTTTATCATGAACGCTCCCCTTTGACCCATATTCATCAAATTGCATGTCCCCTTATTCTTTTTCAAGGCCTTAAAGATATGGTGGTCCCTCCATCACAGGCAGAAAATATTATTAAAGTTTTAAAAAACAACCATATTCCCCATGCATATTATACATTTAAAGAAGAAGGACATGGATTTAAACAGGAGACAACCGTAAAAAAAGTTCTTGAGCTGGAGCTAGCTTTTTTTGGTAAAATACTTGGGTTTAAACCGGATAGTGTTTCTGAAAAGGTAACATTACACACTTAGATAAAAAAGCAAATCCTTTTTTGGATTTGTTCTAATGGGTTACAAACATTTACAATAATTCAAAAAGCAATATTTCAGCAGCTTTAACTGTTGTGATCTGAATATTTTCCTCATCAAAAACAGCAACGCCATCACTTGTTTGAATCAATTGTCCATTTACTCTCAATTCACCAGTAACAACTTGAATCCATACATTTCCGTATCTTTTTAAAATTGTATATTCATGATCTTCTTGTGCCTTAAATCGCCAACGCCAAAGATTCATGTCTTGGTAAATCTTTAGGGAATTTTCACGTGCGTCTGATGATAAAATGAGTTGCATACCCTCAACCTCAGGAAAATATCTTGTTTCATACCGTGGCTTAATATTTATTTCATTTGGTTTAATCCATATCTGATAAAAATGTAACGTTTCCTGATCAGAGGGATTATATTCTGAATGATGAATTCCGGTACCGGCACTCATGATCTGAAACTCGCCGGCTTTTACCCGTTCCCTAAAACCCATACTATCTTGATGTTCAATGGTTCCTTCCAATACATAGGAAAGAATTTCCATATTCTTGTGTGGGTGCTGACCAAACCCTTTACCCACCTGTACCCGATCTTCATTAATTACCCTTAAATCTGAAAACCCCATAAAATCCGGATCATAGTAATTTGCAAACGAAAAACTGTGATAGGTTTCAAGCCAGCCATGGTTGGCATGCCCTCTTGCATTTGCCTTACGTACATAAATCATTCTATAGACTTTCAAATATTCAAGATAATGGAACCGATATTAATCAAGAATGTTTCATAAATACCATTGGTTTCCTAATTCTTAACGGAATGGTCTCTGCGAAATAATGTCCATTCCTCAATAACCTGTCCACCAGGTAAAAGACAATCATTATATTCTCCAAGATCATTTTGTCTTTTGATCAGCTTTCCCTTCAACTCTAGACAATAAACAGAGGCAGGATTGGGCATCCCTATTTTTTTGGAGGAAAATGAGGTTTTATGATTACTTTTATTGGCCGCCTGGCAATTGGACAGGGTAAAAACCGATAATAATATTCCAATATTAACAAAATATTTATTCAAGTTTTACCCCTTTTGAATGTATTTACTATATTTATAATACTATGTTTCAGATAATTTCAGAACAAATTATTTACCTCCATTCTCTCATCAAATATCAAATAAAAAAACCTAACCTCAAACAAGGTTAGGCTCCATATCAGAATTTAAACCCAATTTGTAGCTAGACTCTTCTTTTGCCTGCAATCCAAACCTGTTCAACCTGCATATTGGCATTCATCACAACAAAATCTGCCCTTTTTCCAAGTGTGATCTCACCACGATCAGTCAATCCCTGATATTGGGCTGCATTTGTACTTACCAAACGTGTCGCTTCCGGTAGTGTTGCCCCATGAACCAAAGCGTTACGAAAGGCTTGATCAAGCGTTAGGACACTTCCTGCAAGATGTCCATTCATTCCCATCACACAACCATTTTTAATGATCACTTTCTGTCCACCCAATTCACTTTCACCCTCAGGCATTCCAGCTCCACGCATCGCATCTGTCACAAACAGTAAATGATCGGGTTTTTGACGATGTGCCAATCGAAAATTGACAGGATGAACATGATGGGTATCAAAAATCATCTCAGCGTATGCCTTATCATCATCTAATATGGCCCCGGCAAGACCTGGAGCGCGTCCTTCAATCCCACCCATTGCATTAAATAAATGGGTTCCCCCCACAACACCATGATGTGTATGAGTTATTTGCAAAGCATGTTGGGCTTGGCTATAGCTGCATGCCGTATGTCCCAAACTGACACGAATTCCAGCCTTGGTTAATAAAGGAACAGCCTGTTCAATATATTCAACTTCAGGGGCAATGGTAATGACTCTGACAATATCCAGATCTATCATTTCCTGAAGCACTTCTGCCTTTGGCATGATATTAAATGGAGGCTGGGCACCCAGTTTTTTACTACTGATAAAAGGACCTTCCAAATGGGCACCTCGAATATCGGGATGATCCGCCAATCCCTTTTGTCGCACCTCTTTAACTGCCCGAAGTGAATCAAGAATTTCTTTCCATGGCCGTGTTATGGTTGTTGGTAGAATGGTTGTCGTGCCATGATGCATATGAAATCTTGAAAGCTTTTCAATTGCCTCCGCACCATCCATTGTATCCGCGCCATCTCCACCATGAACATGACCATCAATAAAACCCGGCAGAATATAGTATTGTGGATCTTTATTGGATAAATTTCCAGCCTCGATATCAGAAATTATTTCACCAAAAGATATGTTACCTGTAACAACCCGATCACGTAATACAATACGTCCTTGTAAATTGGTCATCCCTATGCACCCTCATTAATAATGACAGGTCGAGACGCTTTGCTTCTTTTCAGGTCAAAATAACCATAAATGCCATATAAACCCATAATCGTATAACAAATAATGGCTATACTTGCAAAAACCGTTTGAAAATCAATAAATTTCGTATAATAACTGTAAATTTGTGGAATAACAGCACCTCCACAAATCCCCATTACCATTAAAGCTGCACCACTAGCTGTTCGTTCACCCAAACCACGTATTGCAATTGGAAAAATAGCGGGCCACATCATTGAATTGGCAAATCCCAATAGAGCGATAAAAGTAATTGAAATATATCCGGTGGTCAACCATGCACCAATAGCAAAAATAATGCCTAAAACATTGGATACAACCAGATAACTTTCTTGAGAAAGAATTTTAGGGGTAATAATAATACCTGCAAAATAACCGGCCAACATTGCAGAAAGGGTAAAAGAAGAAAAGAACTTGGTAATATCGAGAGAAATATGAAAATCTGATCCATAAGTACCGATGGCACTTCCAGCCAAAACTTCCATACCTACATAGGTAAAGATACACAAAACACCAAACCATAAACGAGGAGAGGTAGGAATTCCTCCACTATTTCCTTTTTGCTGGCCATCATCTTCATTGTTGATTTCTGGTAAAGTCGAACGATAAATTCCAAAAGCAACCAAAAGCAAAATCAATGCCATTCCCATATATGGATAATAAACTTTATCAGCAAAAACAGATACAATTTGCGTTTTCTCACTAATGGATCTGGCGGCATCAATACGTTCCTGGATACCACTGATATTTGTAACAAACATTCCAAAGATTACAGGGGCAAGAATACCAGCACCCTTATTGCAAATACCCATTATTGCCTGTCTTTGGGCACCTTTTTCAATAGGCCCCAAAATACTAACATAAGGATTTACAGCGGTTTGTAGACACGACAATCCAACCCCAATAATAAATAAACCTATTAAAACCCCAGTATACCAATGAGATTTTATAAACTGGCCAAAAATTAATGCACCTATTGCCATGACAACCAATGCAATACACAAGCCATTTTTCATGCCTGTCTTTTTTAACACCCATGAGGCGGGAAGTGAAAAAACAAAAAAGGATATGTAAAAAGCAGATAAAACAAAAAAAGCATTGAAATCATCAAGCGAAAAAGCAACTTTTACAAAAGGGATTAGAGGGCTATTAATCCAAGTAAAAAATCCAATAACAAAAAAAAGAACACCTACAATAATAAGAGGTTTTGTCATATTCTGAGGAGCATTAGGCGATATCTGATTAGACATATATTTTCCTTTTATCCACGCCTTGAATTGTTATTTTTAACGATATTGGGCATATTCAGGTTCGTTTTGGAAAACCCAATCATAATATTGGCGACCTGACAATTGAGAGGCTGCCGCTTCATCAACCAGAATCCTACATGCAGAATGAAGCTGTAGTGCAGACGCACTAATCATCGAAGTGATAGGTCCCTCAACTGCCTTTGCCAAAATTGATGCTTTGCTTTCTCCTAAGGCAACCAATAGGATTGACCGCGCTTCCAAAATCGTACCAACACCCATGGTCATTGCACGACTGGGAACCTTTTCCGGATCTCCTCCAAACATTTCTGCATTTTGTCGACGTGTATGAGGGGTTAAGCTTTTATCCCTGGTTCGTGACATTAACGCGGACAAGGGTTCATTAAAACCAATATGACCGGTTTCACCAATACCTAACAATTGAAGATCTATTCCGCCCACTTTACGAATTTCTTCTTCATAGCGTTTACCTTCAGAATGCACATCCTGTGCCATACCGTTTGGAACATGTGTATTTTTCAAATCAATATTCACATGCCTGAATAAATGATAATCCATATAGCTACGATAAGAATTGGGATCTTCTGCGGACAAACCAATATATTCATCTAGATTGAAAGAATGACATCCGGAAAAGTCCAGCCCTTCATTTTTATGCATCTGGACCAAAATTGCATAAATCCGTTCCATGGTTCGACCCGTTGCCAGTCCTAAAACAATCTTTTGTTTTTCTTTGATTTTCCGGGCAATAAAAGTTGCCGCCAACTGTGCTGTTTTCTCTGCATCTGGGCGAATAATGACTTCCATTAATGTACTTCCTTATTTTTATATGCTTGAAGCGCCAGGTAATAGGCACCATCTAAAGATTGACCTTGAGCAGGAATAATATATTCACGCACTTTTGGAGATAATCGAGATAAGAAAATATTCGCCAGTCCCCCTAATAAACACAAAGGAAGATCCGCATATTCATCTTTTAGTAATGCCAAAGCCAAATCAGATATAATTTCCGCTGCTTTATCCAAGAATAAACTTGCGTCAGAACATCCTGTTTCCGCTTGCTCAATCAGCCATGGAACCAAAGAACCAAATTTTTGTGGTTGCGCTCTTACTGCCCACAACATTGGATCCTCTCCCTGCCGCTTTAAATGGTTATATAATTTTCTGCTTAAATCGGTTTCCGGCTTACGTCCCTCTATACGTTGCAACATGTCAGATATCAATTGCAATCCCAGCCAGGCTCCACCTCCTTGATCATCCTGCGGAAAACCCCAGCCGCTTAATTTTTTATGTTTATCATTGAAAATGGCATAGGCCACTGTCCCTGTTCCAATGGCAATAACCGCGCCATTTTTACCTTTATGCGCACCTAGACATGATGTATGAGCATCTGTTTCAAAAATAAATTTTTCAAAACCTGTGCATAATTTCCTAAAATTTTCACGGGCAACAGGAACCTCTGCACCGGCCAGACCAGCACCTCCATATAAATTAACATCCTCTGGTGTAATATCCAATTGTTTTAAACTGTTATCCAGAGTTTCTTTAATAGAAAACCAGCTTTCTTGCGTGTTACTCGCAATATTCGCTGGCCCCCCTTTATTTTCTAATAAAAATTTTCCATCAGCTGTAAAAATTTGTATGATGGATTTAGTGGCTCCACCATCAATACTGATTAATAAATCTTGTTTTTTTTTCATAGTCACCCAATCTAGATTATTCGTCGATTAAGCAAATAAAAAATTTAACAAATAAAAAAAATTTATTTACTTTATAAGCCCCTCATTTATTAATTAATTATTAACTTTTAAAATTCCAATAGAAGATAATAAATACGTTTCATTATTCTGGTTTAATTTTCCGATTTTCTTTACATCCATAAAGAATATAATGCTGAACAGGGTTAATACCTGCCGCTTTTACATCAGGATAGGTTTCCAGATAAAAATCCTGATCAAATTCACGAATAATGTCCCATTCTTTTAAATGAACTATTTGACTTTTATCTTTTAAATCATTCAGGAATTCCTGTTTTTGATTTCGTGAAAACCAGGGGTACCGGAAAAGCGGCTCCTCTTTTAGGTCATTTAGCGTTTTTTCATTATTTCTTGCTTCTTCTGGGGAACCTGTTGAGGGAATGGGCATCAATTTTAATCCACTATCCATAACCGCATAAACGATGGAATTATCTTCCCTGACAATTCCCCCAAATCCAGATTTAACATATCTTGTTGAATAATCCGTATGTTCATGTCCATAACGCCCAAAACGGTTATCCATATAACCAACTAGGGGAAAAGCCTCCCTGCTGACCGTGATACATGAACCCGCAATTAGTGGGGATATGCCCGGATTCTGCGCATTACAATCACCATAAAGCAATTTATCCTTCCATTCTGGAACGACAAAGGTGACATGTCCATGAATTTGGGCTGCCTTTGCCCATTCCACATCCCATCCATACATTGTTGGGAAAATATCATCATCCAGTAAAATAAACATATCGGCTTGCGTATAGTTGGCCAAGTAGTAAATCCCCCTGTTTTTATTCCAGGCGATACCCTTGTTTTTTCCCGTAATGTAATTTATTTTTTCCCTGTTTAAAACATCAACCGTTTCATCTGTTGAACCATCGTCACATACAATCAGTTCATATTCATTCAAGGAAAATTTTTGGATCAGGCGTATTTGTTCTATTAAATATTCAATCCGGTTAAATGTAGTTATTGCAATACCAATTTTCATAAAATTATCAACTTCACAAAATTAAATTCATTAAAATAACCCTCAATTCTGGTGTAATTGACACTCAACAGGCTTTAATGCTGGTTAAGGGTTTCATAACTAATTATTAACTTTTTTCTGCCAATCTCTCAAATAATTAATTTTGTTGTGTAATAATTTTACAAATTCTGGTTTGCCTGCCAATTTCCCGAACAGCATTTTGTCTCCCGCATATTCCGCAACGGGGTCCCCTGCCTTGAACATTTCGTGAACAGCTTGCTGATCCATAATACCATCCTGATATTGATAGGGAATTAGATCCTTTACATAATTTTCCAGGAAAACAAAAAATAATGCCGGTAAAACGGCAGTTGCATCAGGTGTTTTACCCCGATCGTAACATTCGGTTAAGGTGGGCGTAATAAACCCCGGGATTTTGGAAAAACTGTCTGCAGCCACGCGTTGATTCGTATCTTTTATATACGGATTACTAAAACGATCCAATACAACATCCCTGTATCTGGCCAAATCAAGGGGACTTGGTGTCAGACAAGGGATAACGTCCTCTGTAACATAATTCCATGCCATTTTCCTGATCTCAGCATTGGCCACATCCTCATGGATAAAGGAGAGCCCTGCCAAGGTTCCCGCCCAAGCGACACAACTGTGACTTGAATTCAGGATACGAATTTTTGCCTCTTCCCATGGATCAACCGATTTTACCATTTCAACCCCGACTTTCTCAAGTTCGGGGCGACCATCGATAAAATGATCCTCGATAACCCATTGAATGAATGATTCCGCCATAACGGGGGCGGCATCCCTGAAATGCGTGGCCCTATATACCCGTTCCGGTAAATCGGCTGAGGGACGGGGGGTGATACGATCCACCATAGTATTTGGAGAGAAAGTGTTTTTCCTTACCCATTCCAGCAACTGGTCTTCCCGAGACAGTTTCAGGAATTCGATAAACCCGTTTCTGAAACGTTCCCCATTGTGACGTAAATTATCACAACTTAACAGGGTGACAGGTTGGCCACCCTTTCTAATTCTTTCCTTTAGAATTGCCTTTAAGGCACCATAAATCGTGCAGATTTCACCCTTGAGTTCAGACTGGATATCCCTGCTGCTCTTATCAAGCTGATGATTGGTATCCAGGTAATATCCGCCTTCTGTAACGGTAAAAGCGATAATTTTTGTTTCAGGCCTGATCCCCTGTTCAACAAGGCCTTGCATTTTATCATCATAGGGCAGGATTTTTTGAATAGATGTGATTTTTTCATAATCCCGTTCACCTTTTGGGGTGACGGTTTCCAATATATACTGACCATCCTGTTTTGACAGGGCGTCCAACAACGAAGCCGTATCCTTGCGTATCCCCCCAGCCGCCACAATCCATTTTTCCCTGGTATTTTCCTGTAACAAACGATGAAGATACCATGCCTGATGGGCACGCTGAAAAGAACCAATACCAATATGCATCCATATATTTGTCATGACTGAACCCCTTGAGATAATTGTACCTATATTGCAGGATCATTGTGAATGAGATTATGTTCTGTATTAAAACATATTATATAACCAATTGAAATAATTAATAAATATTTTAAACAATGCGAATCATAATCAATTGACCGATTATTAATAAATTAATGATTTATCAAAATAATTTGATGGAGTGGAACGATATTTAGCAACAATGTCACTTCAAAAAGATAAGCAAATTTAATAATTTGAATTATTTGTTAATTTCTTTTTAGTATTCATCATTTAAAATGACCTCGGCATTACAGAGTTTACTGGAACAATTCCGTCATGCAACGCAAACGGAACGGGATAAGGGAACCAGTTTTGAAAACCTGATGATCAAGTATTTCAAAACTGAACCGGCTTATAAAAATAAATACAAGGATATTTTACCCTATTCTGACTGGGTGTCCTGTTATGGAAAGATCCTGAACATCACGGATAAAAAGGACACGGGTATTGATTTGGTCGGGGTCACTTTGAATAATGAACTTCATGCCTTTCAATGCAAAAACTATGATCCGGACAGGACAATCAGCAAAAATGACATAGACAGCTTCTTTACCGCTTCGGGCAAGAAATATTTTACCTATCGCTATATCATATCCACGACTGACAAATGGACAGAAAATGCCGAAAATGCCCTGGAAAACCAGAATCCCCCGGTCAGCAAGATCGATCTGCATCACTTGGAACAGAGTGTTATTGACTGGTCAAAATACTTGCATGAAGAAAAACCGGTTTTAAAACCCAAGAAAAAGCTGCTTGATCATCAGGCGTCCGCCCTGGAAGCCGTGCAACACGGCCTGAAAACCGCGGATCGCGGCAAACTGATCATGGCATGTGGTACAGGAAAAACATTTACCTCGCTAAAAATTGCCGAAACCATGGCGGGTAAGGGGAAAACCGTATTATTTCTGGTTCCAAGCCTTTCCCTGCTCAGTCAGAGCCTTACAGAATGGACGCAAGAGAGT
The DNA here is from genome assembly GCF_009734185.1 of Commensalibacter melissae. Lineage (NCBI taxonomy): Bacteria > Pseudomonadati > Pseudomonadota > Alphaproteobacteria > Acetobacterales > Acetobacteraceae > Commensalibacter > Commensalibacter melissae. The sequence goes on from NZ_CP046393.1 coordinate 18,521, forward strand.
GCCATTGAAATAAACAGTTTCGCGGTATGTTCAGACAGTGATGTAGGCAAGAAACATGCCAGGGAGGATGACCGTGTCATTGCGGGAATCAGTGATTTGCAATATCCGGCAACAACCCATGCCGAAAGTTTGAAAAAAGCGTTTCACGTGGCCCTTGATAATAATCCCGAAGCCATGACGGTCATTTTTTCAACCTATCATTCCATCGAGGTTCTTAACCAGGCGCAACAGGATGAAAACGCCATTCCGGCATTCGATCTGGTCATCTGTGATGAAGCGCACCGTACGACGGGTGCAACCTATGAGGGGGATGATGAATCCGCATTTGTCAGAATTCATGACAATGAATATATTCTTGGAAAAAAACGTTTATACATGACCGCAACCCCCCGGATTTATGCCGAAGCCAGCAAGAAAAAGGCCAGGGATGAATCTATTGTCGTCTATTCAATGGATGATCCGGCTATCTATGGTGAGGATTTATATGTCATCACATTTTCCCAGGCCGTATCACGAAACTTGCTGGTTGATTACAAAGTCATCGTTCTGGCCGTGGAGGAAAGCCACATCAACAGACGCCTGCAAGAATTGCTGAAGGATCAGGATAATGCATTGAAGGTTGATGATGCGGCAAAAATCGTTGGTTGCTGGAAAGCCCTGTCTAAACAGGGGCTGTATGAAAATCCCGATAATTCGGCGGATCCCATGCAACGCGCCGTTGCCTTTTGCCAGGTCATTGAGGCAACCTATAAAGGCAGGACACACAAAGTCAGTTCCAAACTAATCGCCGAGATGTTTGGCAAGGTTGTTGAACAATATCAACATCACGAAACCGAAGAACGTTCAAAAGAAAATCTTGACGCACTTCCGGACAGGGCCTTGAGCATGACTTGCGAGGCAGAACATATTGATGGAGGAATGAACGCGGGGGAAAAGGAAACGAAACTGGAATGGCTGAAATCCGAAATACCAGAAAATACCTGTCGCATACTGTCAAATGTCCGGTGCCTGTCCGAAGGGGTAGATGTTCCGGCACTGGATGCCGTTCTTTTCCTGACAGCCCGTTCATCCCAGGTGGACGTGGTTCAATCCGTTGGCCGGGTTATGCGCAAGGCACCCGGAAAAAAGTTGGGATATGTCATATTGCCCATTGTCATACCGGCAGGCATTGAGCCTGAAAAGGCACTGGATGACAATCAGACCTATCGTGTTGTATGGCAGGTTCTAAATGCCCTCCGTTCCCATGATGACCGTTTTGACGCAACCATCAACAAGCTGGAATTCAATGGAAAGGCCCCCTCAAGAATAGAGGTGATCGCTGTTGCCGACAAGATCGGCCCCAAAAGACAAAAGCAAACCAGATCTCAGGAATTAGTGGCAAGGGCGAGGAAAAGCCATATTATTGGCCAGGCTTCCCCACCCTCATCGAACCGGCAGGGAGACCTGGTATTCGAGGTTGGAGAAATTGAACGGGCCCTCTATGCCAAAATCGTTAAAAAATGTGGAAACCGGCATCACTGGGAGGACTGGGCAAATGATGTCGCCAAAATTGCCCAAACCCATATCGATCGCATCCAGCACATTCTGGACAACCCGAAAAATCATCAGGCCATTCATCTTTTCAACGAATTTGCCAAAGAGTTGCGGAATGATATCAACCAAAATCTCGATGATCATGAAATCATTGAAATGCTGGCCCAGCATATGGTTACAAAACCTGTATTTGACGCCCTGTTCGGACATTACCGGTTTACCGAGCACAATCCCATCTCAAAGGGAATGCAGAAAATCCTTGAACAGCTGGACAGGGAAAAACTGGACAAGGAACGTGCAACCCTGCAGTCCTTTTACGAATCCGTAAAAATGCGTGCCACGGGCATTGACAGCGTACAGGGCAGACAGCGCATCATCATCGAGCTATATGACAAATTCTTTCGCAATGCCTTTCCACGCATGACCGAAAGGTTGGGAATTGTCTACACACCGGTTGAGGTGGTGGATTTCATCATCCACAGCATCGAGCATGTCCTGAAAACCGAATTTGGCAGCAGTCTCGCCGAACCCAATGTCCATATTCTTGACCCATTCACAGGTACCGGAACCTTCATCACAAGGATGCTGCAAAGCGGCATTATCACAAAGGACAAACTACCCCACAAATATAAACGTGAAATCCATGCCAATGAGATTGTCCTGCTGGCCTATTATATCGCCACGATCAATATTGAATCAACCTATCACAGTATAATGACGCAACAAAACGATGCTGGCAAAACAGAAAAGAAAGAAGGGGAATATACATCCTTTGCCGGAATCTGTCTGACCGACACGTTCGAAATGGCGAAAGGCAGGCAAAAGGATATCGGAAAGGATATCCTGCTAAGGGAAAACAATGAACGGGTTTCCCGTCAGCAGGCCCTTGACATTCAAGTTATCATGAGCAATCCGCCCTATTCCGCGGGGCAGGAATCCGCCAATGACAATAATGCCAATCTTTCCTATCCAGACCTGGATGAAAGAATTCGTGAAACCTATGCCAAATATTCAACGGCAACCAATAAAAACGCGTTGTATGACAGTTACATAAGGGCCATCCGCTGGGCATCGGATCGAATCAGGGAATGCGGTGTTCTCGGTTTTGTCAGCAATGCCAGCTTTATCGACAGCAACACTTGTGATGGCTTGAGAAAATGTCTGGCTGAAGAATTCACCAGCCTTTATATTTTTCATTTACGCGGTAATGCAAGAACTTCCGGAGAGCAAAGACGTAAAGAAAAAGATAATATATTTAATATAGGAAGTCGTGCCCCCATTGCCATTTCAATTCTGGTTAAAAACCCCAATCAAAACCAGAGGGGACAAATATATTTTCACGATATTGGCGATTACCTCATCCGTCAGCAAAAACTGGAAACAATACGGAAATTCGGCAATATCGATGGAATCACCCGACACAACGGCTGGATCAATATTGTTCCTGACCGGTTCAATGACTGGATCAATCAGCGCGATCCAGATTTCAATGCCTATATTCCCATGGGTGATAAAAAGGATAGGCAAACAATAAGCATTTTTGAAAATTATTCTAACGGTATCAAAACAAATAGAGATGCCTGGGTTTATAATGCCTCATCCAAAAAATTGATTGCCAATATCCAAAAATCCATTCAGTTCTACAATGGCGAGGTTGATCGCTATCTTGCCCAACCCCAATCCACCAAAATTATAAAGGCTGAAGATTTCGTCATTTTTGATTCAACCAGGTTTTCATGGGATTTTGCCAATAAACAAGATTTAACTAAAGGAAAAAAATATCAGTTTGATTCTTCCTCCCTATATAAATCCCTATATCGTCCCTTCACGAAATCTTACTTGTATTTTAACAAAGATTTAAATAATCGACGTTATCAAATGCCACAGATTTTTCCAACTGCACAGACTGATAATCAAATATTATGTTTATCTGTAACTGGAACAAAAAAATTTAGTATTTTAATTTGTAATTTAGTTCCAGATTTACATTTAATTGGCGATGCACAATGTTTTCCCCTATATCTCTATGACATTTCTCCCCGTGAAAATGATTTGTTGGAAAAGGAAACACCCAAAAGACGGGACGCCATCTCCAATGATGCCCTAAAACATTTTCAGGCCGCCTATCCCGATCAGGCCATCACCAGGGAGGATATTTTCTATTACATTTACGGCCTGCTTCACAGTGAAGATTACCGCAGCCGTTATGAGGACAATCTGACCAAGGATCTTCCCCGTATTCCCCGTGTCAAGTCGTTTGATGATTTTACCGCCTTCACACAGGCGGGACGCATGCTTGCCGACCTGCACCTGAATTATGAAACTGTTGACTGTTACACCGGGGTTGAAATTGATGGGTTAACCCTTACCCCATCAGGAATTGTCGGGGGGAAAGACCATGAATTTCACGTTACCAAAATGAGGTTTCCCCAAAGGAATCAGAAAACGGAAGTCATTTACAATGACTGTTTCACCATCAGAAACATACCTGAGGAGGCCTATGACTATATCGTAAATGGAAAATCGGCCCTGGAATGGGTTATGGAACGCCAATCCGTTACAACAGACAAAAAAACAGGCATTACCAATGATGCCAACGACTGGGCCATTGAAACCATGCATGATCCAAAATATCCGCTTGAACTATTTCTTCGTGTCATAACTGTCAGTCTGGCAACAAGTAAAATTGTCAATGCCTTGCCTAAACTGAAACTGTAACAGTCAACAGAAATGATATTCAAGGAACAATCCTCATATAAACCAATTGTTATAAAGACAGAATGTTATCGTTGAAACTTGTCTCTTAAGAACGCGAATTTAATAATTCAAAATATTGTACCCACTTTTTATCGCATAATCTGTCATGAACTGACAAGAACATGATAGGAAAAAAAATGATTTTTTTGGGAAAAACAAGGTATCTGTCAGGAATTGGCAATATCCAACCCGTTTAAATGGTGGAGCCAAGGGGAATCGAACCCCTGACCTTCTGAATGCCATTCAGACGCTCTCCCAACTGAGCTATGGCCCCTTTTGAAAAAAATATATAACGGTTAAACCTGTAGATGGCAAGTTAAAAATGGTAACTTTTAATTTTTATCAAATGATGAAAAATTCAGACAATATTCCGGCTTTCTTTGATCAATATCCACTTCAGGAAAGATATTCAAAACAAAATCCGAACATATCTATCATCCGAACAGCAATTATTGATTGAACCAACAACAAACATCCCGGATTTCATCAATTATTCAGGTTTGGTCGCAAAAGCGATCGCAAAACGGTTCCAGGCATTGATAACATTAATGGTAACCGTCAACTCGACAATTTCCTGATCATCAAAATGTTTTCTGACCTGACTGTAAATTTCATCAGGGGCATGTTTTTCCGATACAAGCGTCAGTGTTTCCGTCCATAATAAGGCTGCCTGTTCCCGTTCATTGAAATAGGATGTCTCCCGCCAGGCACTGAGGGTCAAGATCCGTTTCAAATCCTCGCCTGCAGCCAGGGCATCCCTGGTATGCATATCAATGCAGAAAGCGCAGCCATTAATCTGGGAAGCCCTTATCTTTACCAATTCCCTCAATGAAACGGGAAGGATTGACTTTTTTGAAGCCTCTTCCAAATTCCACATGGCCTTCATCATTTCAGGAGCGGCCTTAAAATAATTCAGTCGTTTTTCTACCATCTCAAATTCCCTTTCTAAAATAAATTTTGGTTTCCCATAATAAAGAATATCTATTATAAGATGTATTTACAATGAATTTTATTTTCGGTTTTTCCAAATCGATTCCGACAATTTTTCATCTGATTTTATGATTGGGGTACAATGAGGTACATGGGGATTAAATTTCAAGAAAAATAGTCAGGTACTGAGTACCGGGGATTGTACCCTTTTTTTATTTTTCAGTGAGTTGTACACAGGTTTGGTTTAACAATATCTGGATAACCTAAATTTATTGAATGAATTCAACCTGTTAAAATCTGTACACTCTGTTGGAAAAATGGGGTACATTTTTTAAATAACGGGTACCACAGTACTAACAGGATTTATAAACAAACATCAAAAAATTTAAATTTTCTTTTTATTTTAAAGGACATGAAAAAGAAAAAAAAATTTGATACTGTTTTATCAAGACGAATAAGAAAGAATATGAATGTTAAAATCTGAAAAAAAATTGATGAAAGTTCTGAAAGGGGAAAAAATATGGCCACCCCCTTTATGGATGATGCGACAGGCAGGAAGATTTTTACCTGAATTTCGAAAATTAAGGGAACAGGCTGATTTTCTTACACGTTGTCTGACACCTGATCTTGCCGCTGAAATAACATTGCAACCCATAAGACGTTTTGCTTTTGACACCGCCATCCTTTTTTCAGATATTTTAATCCTGCCATGGGCGATGGGACAAAAATTACAGTTTGTTGAAGGAAAAGGCCCCATTTTACACCCTATTCATTCGGAGGAGGATCTGAAAAAACTCCATCCGAAACAGATTGATGAAAAAATTGAACCGGTCCTGATCACCCTGCAAAATCTTAATAAATTGCTTAATAATGGTGAATCGATTGGAAAAGCCTCACCTGGATCGGTAACCCTGATGGGATTTACAGGATCGCCTTTTACAGTTGCCTGCTACATGGTTGAAGGTAAATCCTCGAAAGATTTTTCAACTGTGTTTAAAATGATTTATCAAAATCCTGACTTGTTTGATAAGATCATTGATCTTCTTGCAGAAACAACAGCAACCTATCTTTGTCATCAAGTAAGGGCCGGTGCCGAAGCCATTATGCTTTTTGACAGTTGGGCGGGTCTGCTCCCTTCAACCCTGTTTCAGCGTTATGTCATTGATCCCACCCGACAAATCATTGACAGAATCAGACAGGTCTATCCTCTGGTCCCGATTATCGGTTTCCCGAGGTTGGCCGGGACACAACTGCTAACCTATATTGAACGGACAGGTTTAAATACGGTTGGAGTGGATCAATATAACGATATATCCTTCTTAAACCGTCAGGTATCCCCCACAGTTGGATTTCAGGGTAATCTTGATCCCTTGTGTCTGTTATATGGCGGGAACATGCTTCAGAAGGAAATTCATCGCTTATGTCATGAATTGAAAAACAGGCCGCATATTTTTAATCTAGGTCATGGAATATTACCTGCAACCCCTATTGAACATGTCGAAGAATTGGTTAACACTGTACATAATTTAAAATAATTGGGAGATTGGGAATGGACGATAGAATAAAACAGGTCATTCAACAGGCACCGCAGGCTGTTCATACTAATGGATCTTTAAAACTGGTTATTTTTGATTGCGATGGTGTTCTGGTTGAAAGTGAGCATATTGTGGCAGAAATTATGGGAAAAGAAGCTCGTCAATATGGATGGAACATAACCGATAAACAGGCCCGTGAAGAATTTACCGGAGTGCAAATGGTGGATATCGGAAAAAAGATAGCCAAGCATGCAAAAAGGAATTTACCGGATAACTGGGCTGAGGAAGCACATAAAAAGGTTGTCGAGGGCATGTTCGGCAATGTGGAAAAAATTCCTGGCGTTGAATCAATTCTGCAAACCCTACATGATTTGAAAATACCTTATCGTGTCGGTTCGAATTCCTCACAGGAGGAAATGAAAACAAAATTTGAGAAAACCGGATTGATGAAGTGGTTTCCCAAGGATCGTATTCATTCTGCTTATGAGGTTAGAAATTCAAAGCCTTTTCCTGACCTTTATTTGTATGCTGCTGAAGAAGAGGGGGTTAACCCTGATGAATGTCTGGTTATCGAGGATTCTGATACAGGTTTAAAAGCTGCCTATGATGCGGGGATGGCCTGTATGTTATTGAGGGATTTAAATAAAGCAGCACCAAATTATAAAGGGGTCATCCGTGTTGATTCTCTTCAGAAAGCTATCGATATCATAAAGGAAATTGTTCAATCTCAGCATAACAGGGAACATTAGTAATGATGTCCTCTCTATTGCCTTATGTCCTGTGGATAAAAGCTTTGCATGTCATTTCAGTTATTGCCTGGATGGCAGGTCAGTTTTACTTGCCCCGGTTATTTGTCTATCATTGTCAGGTAAACAAAGAAACAGATGAAAATGAAAGATTTAAAATAATGGAGTATAAATTGCTTCGTTATATTATTAATCCTGCAATGATGGCGGCTTTTTTATTTGGAATTTTATTGGCCTTGACTCCTGGGATCATTGATTGGCATGCAAAATGGTGGGTGGTTAAGCTGGTGGCTTTATTGATCTTAACAGGATATCATGGGTTTTGTTCACGTTGGCGTCGGCAATTTGCTGCAAATAACAATCATCATTCTGAAAAATTTTATCGCTGGATGAATGAGATCCCTACAATATTAATGATTATTATTGTTATCATGGTTATTGTGCAGCCTTTTTAATATTTTAAAAATATTTTTAATTACAGCAATTGTTACAAATATAAATTGTAACAATTGCTGTTCATACAGGATCAGTCCTTAATCATTATATTTCTGGGAAGCGTTACAACTGACCCATTGATAGGATTTTGGAGAGGATTTGTTATAGGATAACATGAACTGATTTTTTTCTTTTTGACAGATATTGTTTTGTTTTAGCAAACCAAGAACAGTTGAATATTCTTTCTCGCAGGTTTCCCTATCATTTTTTTCCTCTTTGCATTTTCTAGCCAGTGCAGCCTGTTGTCTGAATAAGGGATATAGATCTGGAGGAACGATATTGGGTATATCCATTGTCGTGAATTCATCAATTTTTGAGGAAAATGGAGGGGGAAGAATAATGTAATGATCTTTGGCGAAATTCTCCATTTCATTTATTGCCTTATTGATTCCAGCTAGGGGAATAGTGTATTTTTTTTGTTCATCAACAATTAATGTGAATATTTTTTGTTGTTTCAGATTATTGATAAATTGAACGGTACTAATAGGTTCCAGGACAGTTTTGTAAGTGTCTGTTTCCTCTTTCTTTAATTCACAGGTAAAATCACCAACATCTAGTTCAATAACGGGTTGATTGCTCCGTAATTTGTTAAGGGTAATGGAAATTCTTAATGAATAGCTGTAAGGATGCAATTTTATTGTAAGATCATTATTCTGCCCGGTGGAAGTTAACCAGGTTCGAGTGTAATTTTTGGTTAGCGACCAGTTTTCATAATGATCTTCTTGAATAAAAAAAGGATCCTTTGCATTGGTTTTTGCAATGAAGCTATTGCAAATAATCATAAGAAATATAAAAATGTATAAAAATTTTTTTAACATAGAATTTCCTTTAAAAAATAACAAAAAGAATGAAATATATCAGGATTTTAATAATATTAAAAAAAATATAGAGTAATTAATCTTTATATTTTAAAAAATATTTGTTAATTAAAGTTATTATTGTAATATAAATTAATGTTATTAATTGTTTTTTCTTTCCTTCGTAAATATATAAAGGTGAATACTACGATACAATTCTAAACTTATTATTAAGAAAGTTGCAAAATGACCAATACACGAATTCCCACATATTTACATATTGTAAGCACAATCGGAATTCTTACGGCATGTTTTATGTATGTATCTTATATTCCTCAAATTATCAATAATCTTAATGGTCATCCAACTCCACCTTATCAGCCCGCTGTGGCTGCCGTAAACTGTATACTGTGGGTATGGTATGCTGTACGTGTCAAAAACTGGCCCGTAGCGATCGCGAATGCTCCTGGAATTTTATTTGGAATTATCGCTGCGATTACTGCATTGTTTTATCAATAAAATAATTTTTCGAACTAATTTTCGTAATAGAAAACTTGCAATAATTCTAAGGTAAAGAACAAAAATGTTAGAAAAAGATCAAATTCCCAAATACATTCATATTGTGGGTTGGATAGCCACCATAACGGCATGTTGTATGTATGTTTCATATGTTTTTCAGATTATTGATAATCTTCATGGTCAAATTACACCTCCCTATCAACCGGCTGTGGCTGCTGTAAATGGTGCATTATGGGTTTGGTACGCTGTTAAAATCAAAGACTGGCCCGTGGCAATCTCAAACGCTCCAGGTATTGTTTTTGGTGCGATAGCTTGTATAACCGCAATACAATTCTGATTATCATATGAATTCTTGATTATATTGCTTTGTATATCTAATAAATAGCAAAGCAATATAACGTTTAAATATTTAAATTATTATAAAAAAGTATTGGCAAATATATGTGGAAAATAAGGAAAGTAAATCTATAATAACAATAAATTGAATTGATAATAATTATAAATATTAAAGATAATAATTCTTTAACCTTATGGATAAAGGATTATTTTTATGAATACAGAAAAGCCTTTATTTGGTTTTATGACGGTTCCTTTGATTTGGGGATATATTGCAATCGCGATATTTATGGCCGGTGATGGATTTGAGGCCGCTTTTTTATCAAAATATATAACTGATATAGGATTTTCTGAAGCACAATCAGGTTTTGTCTTTACTGTCTATGGGTTAATGGTTGCCTTGTCCGCATGGTGTTCTGGGGTTGTTGCGGAAATTATTACTCCACAAAAAGCGATGTTTGCAGGATTTGCCATTTGGGTAGCCATGCATATATTCTTCATGATATTTGGTCTCACCTATCACAATTATTGGATGATGGTGATTTTTTATGGCATTCGAGGACTTGGCTATCCTTTGTTTTTATATTCTTTTGTTGTACTTGTTATTTACAATGTTGATAAATTGCAAATTTCTAATGCAATGGGATGGTTTTGGGCGGCATATTCTGTTGGATTTGGTGTTATAGGTGGTTTTTTGCCAGGATTTATAAATCCGGTGATTGGGGAATACAATACTTTATGGATGTCTTTGGGTTGGGTTATTGTCGGTGGACTGATTGCATTAATTACGTTGCATAATGCAAGGACCAACAGGGAAAAAGCCAATCTGACTTTTAAAGAGAAAACAGCTGAATTAGGTCAGGCAATTACCATCTTATTCAGAAACAAGAATATATCTATGGCTGCGCTGGTTCGTATCATTAATACGACACCTTTATTTGGATTTGCTGTTGTAATGCCTTGGTTTTTAGTTGGAAAAACATCCCAGGATCATGGATTGGGATTTTCTAAAACTGAATGGCAAAATATCTGGACACTATTTTTGTTTGTTACGATTTTTACAAATATTTTATGGGGTATTTTGGCAGATTATATTGGTTGGTTACGGCAAGTACGCTGGGTTGGTTGCATTGGTGGTGTTTTTGCCTGTTTCAGTTTTTATTACATTCCAATAACATATGGTCATAATATTTGGATGGCAATGATACCGGCAATTTTATTTGGGATTACGGTTGCTTCTTTTATGCCTATGACTGCTATTTTTACAACTTTGGAACCGCATCATAAAGGGGCGGCAGTTTCAATATATAATTTGTCAGCCGGATTGAGCAATTTTCTTGGACCGGCTATTGCCACTACAGCGGTACCTTTCTTGGGGGTTGGGGGAGCAATCGGAATTTATATGGGACTATATGTTTTTGCCGCCTTATTAACGTTATTGATTAAAGTGAAACAGCCTTCAAAAGAGGACAGGATCAAATTTCGAGAAAATGGAACTGAATCAGAATATGATCAGATTATTTTGGAAAATTAGATTATGATAAAACAAAACTGTCAGTAATATTTATTCTGACAGTTTTTTTGTAATTAATTTATACAATTCTCGTTATCAATATTTAATGTCTGGCCAGATATATAATTTGAGTCAGAAAACGCTAGAAACAAGGCCGCTCCCGTAACAATAGCCGTTTTGCCTTTGAGTTTCGTAAAATTACTTTTTTTTGAAATAGATATTTTATTTACAGGCAATAAAATAGTGTTTTAAATTTTTTTTATTTAATTTTATAAATAAGGATTTACAAAATCAATTATATTTAATTGATACCAATAGTCTGACCACCATCCACAATCATGGCATAACCAGTAGTAAAGGTTGCTTCTTTGGAATCAAGCCATAATACAGCAGCAGCGATTTCCTCAGGTCTACCAAGACGGCCAATAGGTTCTTAAGCAATTACACGAGCTTTTCCTTCAGGCGTACCACCACTGAATCGCTCAATCATTGGCGTGTCAATAATACCAAAACAAATGGCATTGATCCGAATGTTTGATTTTGCATAATCAAGTGCGGCACATTTGGTAAGACCCATAATACCAAATTTAGTCGCGGCATAAGCAGCTTGCCCTTTAATACCAATAATGCCTGCACTGGAAGAAGTATTAACGATTGATCCACCACCGTTCCTAAGCTTAACAGGAATAAGATATTTCATATATAAGAAAACATCATTTAGGTTTATATTAATATAATGGTACCAATTGTCTTCTATAACCTCACCAATCGGTTCAACAGGTTGTTCAACATCAGCATTATTAAATGCTAGATCAATATGGCCAAACGTGGCAACTGCACGTTCGACAGTATTTTTTATCTGTTGGCTATTTCTTACATCAGCAGTAATAGCCAAGGCATGTTGCCCAATTTTTTCAATAAGGTTTACGGTTTTCTACAACCTAATTTCGTCCAGATCCACTAAAATTATATTTGCTCCTTCTCTTGCAAAAGCTAGGGCTGTGGCCTTAACCAATACCTTCTGTGGCACCTGTAATAAAGGTAACTTTATCAGTAAAACGTTTATTTTGATTTATAGTCATTTTTTAATTTCTTTTTTAGTAGTAATTTAATGAAAATTATTATTTATTCTTTTGTTTAGGGAATCATTACAGTGTCTTTTGTGAGCTTGCGTGATTCAAGTTTCTGATGGGCTTCAGTAGCGTGTTCCAAAGATAACTGAAGAGGTGATTGAATTTTTATAATATTATTCGAAATAATATCAAAAAACTCTTTACTCATGGAAAGCACGTCGGAACGTTTGGAAAGATATGTTGTTAAGCCAGGCCAAGTTGCATAAAGCGATCCTTTTTCTAATAAAGTTAGAATATCAAAAGGCGGAATAAGTCCTGAAGAAAAACCAAAACTAACAAAACAACCAAAAGGACGCAGGCAATCCAGTGAACCAGGAAAGGTCATTTTACCAATACTATCATAAACAACATGGCATCTCTGACCATGAGTGATGGCTTTAACTTGAAAGGTTTGTCGGATTAAAAACCGGGCTGTTAATCCTTTGAGTAAGGATGCGGCTGCGATTTCATAAGAGATGTTATCAGGCAAGGGTATAAGAAAATGTACAGGAACAATTGTTTGTTCTGCATAAGCACCCAAGGTTTCGATATAAGCTACTCGATCCCCAACGGAAAAATCTTTTACTCCCTCACCAATGGCAATAATATCGCCAGCCCCCTCTTTACCTGGAATAAATGGAAGTGGTGTATTAAAAATCCCTTTTCTTAAATAAATATCGACAAAATTGACTCCAATTGCTCGATTATGGATAAGAACCTCTCCAGCTTTGGGATGAACAATAGGTATCTCTTCATAATTTAAAACATTTGGGTTACCATAATTATGAATTTGTATGGCTTTCATTATCTGTATTCCTAGATTTGTAAATGTATTTTCAATTCGTGTTGTATATTTTTTAATAAAATCAACAGAATGGATGATTTAAAAATTGCGGATGGATTTAATTACAAAGGGAATAGATTAACGTGATTAGATTTAATAAGTTTTATGTGGTTATGAGAAAAAATCACAAATAAAAATATTGAATTTCAAGATCATCTGTATGAATTTCTTGATATTGATTCAAATTTTTCAAGTAAACTGTTAATAGAAATTGATTTAATCTCTATATCGAATAGCTTGAATAAAATTAGAAAAGGCTAACGACATATTTCTACGATTGGGATAATATAGGTGAAATCCTTGGAAAACAGGGCACCAATCATTCAATGTCTCTTGTAATTAACCATTGTGTAAATAAGGTGCAGCAAGTAGTTGGGGAATAAAGGCCAAACCTATTCCATCAAGGGCACTATTTAACATTTGTAAACTGCTATTTAAAATGAGAGGCCCATTAACTTTGACCGTGAATTTTTCATTATGTTTTCTGAATTCCCAGGCATAAATGTTTCCGGAATTATTATGTCGAATATTGATGCATTTATGATGGATCAATTCATATGGGGTTGTTGGAAATGAATTTTGTTGAAAATAATCAGGAGACCCGACTACAGCCATGCGCCGGTTCCTATACGAACAGCAATCATATCTTTGTCTATGGAATTTACAAGACGAATACCGGCATCAAATTTATGTTCTATAATATTTATAAATTCATAATTGATATGTAATTCTAAGATAATATCAGGGTATTGTATAAAAAAATCTTTTAAAAGAGGTCTTAGACACATTTCAATAGAATCATCAGTACAAGTTATTCTTATAGTACCTACTGGTTTACCACGTAATTCATTGAGCTTTTCAAGTTCCAAATTTATTTGATTTAAATGAAATCCAACCGATGTTATTAATTGTTCACCAATTTTGGTTGGAGAAACATTGCGTGTCGTTCTGGCAAGTAATCGTAAACCAAGTTGTTCTTCAAGATCTTTGATTATATGGCTTAAAGCTGATGGAGTTATTCCTAATTCAGCTGCAGCTTTTGTAAAGCTTTTATTTCGTGCTACGGCCAAAAATGATTGCAATGCATTAAGTGTCGTTTTTTTCATTTTATTGTCAGAGGTTTGAAAAAAATAAGAATATTAAATTGAAGAATAAATTTTAAAGTTTGGTTAGAAATTAAAGAATTATTTCATATATATAGTGTATTCGAATTTCCATTCGAAACAATTTCAAATTTTGTATACAAGGAAAACCTGTAATAAATTTTATCTTTAAAAGATAAAAAATTATATGGTACTAGAATACTTCATTGATTGTTTGAACAGTTTTGAAATTAAGATAATGAGCTATGCAGTAAAAGAAATTTTTCTTACCTTGCAGGGAGAAGGCTATTTTGCAGGCAGGACAGCGGTTTTTTGCCGTTTCTCCGGTTGTAACTTGTGGTCCGGACAGGAAAAAGACCGAGCTACTGCGATTTGTCAGTTTTGTGATACAGATTTTGTCGGAATGGATGGTTCTGGTGGTGGACGATTTGAAGATGCAAATTCGTTGGCCATAGCTATTGAAAAACATTGGGGAGAAAGGGATACTTCCTATCGTTTTGTTGTTTTTACCGGAGGGGAACCTTTGTTGCAGCTAGATAAATCCTTGATTGATGTTCTGAAGAAAAAAGGTTTTTTTATTGCTGTTGAGACAAATGGAACGATGCTTGTACCAAAAGGGGTGGATTGGATTTGTGTAAGTCCCAAACAAGGGGCTGCCCTAATGCAAATGCATGGGGATGAATTGAAATTAGTGTATCCACAAGAAGCGATGAATCCCCAGAAATTTGAATCATTATCTTTTAAGAGTTTTCGTTTGCAGCCTAGGGATGATGAGCAGAGAGATAAACATTTGCGTCAGGCAATCCAATACTGTCAGGATCACCCAAAATGGTATCTTTCATTGCAAACACATAAATTAATAGGAATTCCATAATGAAAAAAACAGCAGATTTTTCAGAAGGGGCCCTGGTTTTATTTTCGGGAGGCCAGGATTCAACAACCTGTTTGGCCTGGGCTTTGACACATTTCTCAATTGTCGAGACGCTAGGATTTGATTATGGACAACGTCATTTTGTAGAAATGGAATGCCGTTCGGTAATTCGCGAAAAGATCTTGAATATTCAACCGGAATGGAAAGAGCGTCTTGGAGAGGATCATATTTTGAAATTATCAGATTTGGGAGCGATTTCTGATACATCCTTAACGCGGGAAACCGAAATTGAATGGAATAGGCAGGGATTACCTTCGACCTTTGTTCCTGGAAGGAATTTACTTTTTTTAACTTATGCCGCGATTATTGCAAACAGAAGAAATTTGCGGCATTTGGTTGGTGGTATGTGTGAAACAGATTTTTCAGGATATCCTGATTGTCGGGACGATACGTTAAAAGCTTTGCAGGTTGCGCTTAATCTGGGAATGAATACGCGATTTGTTTTGCATACACCATTAATGTGGCTTGACAAGGCTGCAGAATGGAAATTGGCTGCAATTTTGGGAAATGATTCACTTATTGAATTAATCAATAAGGAAACGCATAGTTGTTATTTGGGCGATCGTACCCATTATCATGAATGGGGATATGGTTGTGGTCATTGTCCTGCCTGCGAATTACGTCAGGCTGGATGGGAGACCTATTTGCGGCAAAAGGAAATGTTTGGTGTTTGATTTGGTTTTTACTCGTCGTTATTCTATGGGGCATCGTTTGATTCACGGGGCTGGAGATATTTGTGCCACACCGCATGGGCATAATGAAGAGGTGAGCGTTTATTTAAAGGCTCATGAAGCGGAAAGACTGGATGGTTCTGCAAATATGGTCCTTCCTTTCTATTATGCAAAAAAGAAATGGCATCAATTTGTGGATGGTTCCATAGATCATTCTTTTCAGCTTTCAGAAGATGATCCCCTTTTGCCTTGGTTTATCAAAAATGAACCAAAACGTGTAAGGCATTTAGTCGTGACACCAGGTGATCCAACAACTGAATTAATGGCTTGTTTATTAATGATCAAGGTCAATACAATTTTGGATGCAGAAAAAACCGGCTTATATTGTTTTAAAATCGATATCAAGGAAACCCCGACAAATACGGTCAGTTTTTCGGGCAATCCTTTTGATTTTGTTCCCCAATCGAAAAATGGACAAGGTCATTGGTGGGAACGGCCGGATATGTCAATTTCTGATTTGGAAATCTAGAGGGTGAGTTGATATAATATCGTGTGACGACTGGTACAATCTTCCAGTTCCATTGTTGTCGGAATATTATATTCATGAATAGGGAAAAGTTCTTCTTTGGGTAAATAATTACGTCCAGGATCTGCAATAATGACCTGTGCACCGGTGGCGGCACATTTTTTTAGCCAGGGCCAGATATGCCTAGTCATTGGGGCTTCATAACAAACGTCACCACAAAGAATCAGATCCCATTGACAGGGTAGTCCAACAATATTTTTGGAATTTTTATCTAGAAGAATATGATTGGCCTTTGCATTTGATGCACACGCTTGCTGTGCCAGAGGGTCAATATCTGCGACTTCAATAAATTGCGCGTTGTTTTTGCCCGCTGCAATGGCGGCAATTCCACATCCTGCTGCAAAATCCAGGACTTTTTTCTGTTTAACAAATTGAGGATGATCTATAATATACCGTGCGAGAGCTTTTCCCCCAGGCCAAGCAAAAGCCCAGAAAGGCGGTTCAATATTTTGCTCGGCAAGCCAGTTTTCAGTCGCTTGCCAAATAGGTGTAATATCACTGGCTTGATAAAGTGAAATTTCCGGAACAAAATCAACTTCTTTTAAAATGGTATAATCGGAAATAAATTTTTGGAATAGTGCCGGATTCATTGAAAAATATTTCCCATTAATAAAGCCAGGGCGATCAATATACCGGCATCACGATTGGATTTGAACAATATTAGGCAACAGGTTGGGTTGCATAAGTCAAAGTTTTTAAGCTGCCATATAAAATGGCTCAAGGGTAAGAGAAGGGCACAGAAAGAAACCCAGCTATTCTGATTTAAAATCATGGCAATCAATAACATTATGATACAAAAGCCATAATTTGTACTCACGAAAATCTTTCCTGCCTCCCCGGCCCATCGGGCGGTTGATTTGACACCAATTCGTTGATCATCTTCTATATCTTGATATCCGTAAATAGTATCAAAACCGATTTGCCAAAAAATAGTTGCGGCATATAATGCAAATTGGGACCAGGATAAACAGCCTGTAGCGGCGGTATATCCAAGGGGGGCACCAAATCCAAATGTAAATCCCAGAACAAGTTGTGGCCAGGCAAAAATTCTTTTTGCACCAGGATAGAGAGCAACAAGAATTAGGGAGGAAGCGCCCAAAAGCCATGAAAGCGGATTTAGCTGTAATAGAATGAGAAAACCAAGAGTCAAGAGAACAAGTAAAAAACAAACTGCTTTTTTTAGGGAAATTGTATTATTTGCAAGGGGTCTTTGTTGTGTTCTGGCAACCTGACGGTCAAAATCACGATCCCATATATCATTTACAACACAACCGGCGCTGCGCATGATGATACTGCCCAGCGCAAAAAGAAATATGAGTTTTAAGCGTATTGCCCAATTGATTTGATGGGGTAATAGGATTCCCCATAACCCCGGGATAAAGAGAAGCCAGTTTCCAATCGGGCGATCCAGTCTGGATAAGATGACATAAGGTTTTAAGGAAGACGGTAAAAAATTAATCCAACTTGATAAATTGATATCAGAATATGATGATTTTTGATTCACAGTTAATTCCAAAAGGTAAATTTGTGCCTGAATATCGAGGATGGCGTAAAAGCTTTATGGATTTTATAGTATAAAACTGTTTTTTTACTAGAAAAAGATTGTTTGAATATTTTGTTACAGAACGGTGGAATGAATGTCTTTTGTACCGCGTATCTATATTGATTTAGATCAATCTATAACATTGGTTGCAAATGAACCTTGTTATTTATCTGCTACGATTGCTCATTATCTAGGAAATGTTTTACGGTTGAAAAAAGGTGGCAGGGTTATTTTGTTTAATAACCGAGATGGAGAGTGGATTGGTGAAATAGAGCATATATCCAAAAACAAAGGGGTTGTTCATCTGTTGGAGCAGGTAAGGTTACCCATTCTTGCTCATGGACCAACCTTGCTTTTTGCACCCTTGAAACGAGATGCAACAGATTTGGCTGTTCGTATGGCGACTGAATTGGGGGTCAGAATTATTCAGCCTGTTCAGACATTGCGAACAAACAGTCAAAGAATTAAAGATAAAAGGTTACTGGCTATCGCCAAAGAGGCTGCAGAACAAAGTAACCGTTTGACCATTCCCGAAATAAGGTCACTTTGTTCCCTATTCGAAATTTGTGATGTTTGGCCACAGGACAAGCCTTTGCTGATAGCGCTAGAGCGTGGAAATGAAAGAAAGATTGATGCAACTTTTCAACCATTATATAATGGAAACGAAGGGCTCCTTATTGGTCCCGAAGGAGGGTTTGATGAATGTGAAATCGAAAAATTACTTTCCTATAAATTTATACTTCCTATATCCTTGGGAAATCTTGTTTTAAAAGCGGAAACAGCTATTGCTGCAGGACTTGCAAAATTATTTCCTTATGTAAAAGCTTAATATAGTATAATAATTACTTCTTTTTTAAAAATGTAAATGTAGATAGATTGTATATGTCCAGTTTAATTGATCATGATCAGACTCTAGTAACTTCCGTAAAACAATTGGCTGATTATTTGGCCGGTGGATGTAAACCTGTTCAAAATTGGCGTATTGGTACTGAGCATGAAAAATTTGGATTCATTAATTCTCAGAATGATCGTGATTATTTATTCCCTCCCGCTTATAAACCGGATGGAATAGAGGATGTTTTAAAAAATATTCAAGATCAGCATGAAAGCTGGCAGCCGCTTTACGATATGAATAACCTTATCGGATTTAATGGTGACAGGGGTGCGATTTCCCTTGAACCGGCTGGACAATTTGAGCTATCTGGGGCGCCTGTTGAAACTTTGCATGAAACGCGCCGGGAAATGGATTTGCATTTTCAGGATATGCATCGTGCTGCTGACTCTTTGGCATTGGGATTTTCTCCTTTGGGATTTCATCCGTTTGCACGACGTGACCAAATGCCCTGGATGCCCAAAAAGCGATATGAAATTATGAAAGCCTATATGCCAAAGGTTGGAAAACTTGGCCTGGATATGATGACAAGAACTTGTACAGTTCAGGTCAACCTGGATTTTTCTTCAGAAAAAGACATGGCACGTAAAATGCGTGTATCTTTGGCTTTACAGCCCATATTTACCGCTCTATTTGCAAATTCACCCTTTTATGAAGGAAAACCGAGCGGGTTGCAGTCAATGCGTGCATATATCTGGACAGATACGGATAATCAGCGTGCAGGTATGCCCGATGTTTTTTTTGACGATCATTTTGGTTTCGAACACTATATCGAGTGGCTGTTGGATGTGCCGATGTATTTTGTCATTCGTCATGGTAAGATGATTGATGTTTCTGGGGCATCTTTTCGGGCATGGATACAGGGTAGAACACCTGCGGGTTTGGAGCATGAGAAACTGACCATGGGAGATTTTAAAAACCATATAACAGTCGCTTTTCCCGATGTCCGTTTGAAACAATATCTTGAAATGCGGGGTGCGGATGCAGGATCAAGGGAAATGATGATTGCAATGTCGGCTTTCTGGACGGGATTATTGTATGATTCTTCAACGTTGCTGGCTGTGGAAAAACTGGTCAGGGAACAGGAATGGTCTGTCTATAAAGCTTTAAGAAATAAAGTGATCGGACAGGGATTGTCAGCATCAATCGGTAGAGAAAACCTTAGGGAATTTATGAAGCGTCTTCTTCAGTTGGCTCAACAAGGATTGAAAAATCGCAATTTTAAGGATGAGAATGATGATGATGAAACCAAGTATCTGATTCCCCTATTTGAAATTGCTGAGGGAGGTCCAACCCAGTCTGAATATTGGTTACACCGTTATGAAACGGTTTGGGGGGGAGATGTAAGGCGAATTATGAAAGAGTCTATGATTTAGGGAAGATAAAAAATTAATTTTATTGTTCTTTGAGTCATTAAGGTTGAATATTGTAAATTAATAAATTGATTTTATAAAAGGAATTTAGTCATGTCGATTCAAAATTTTGAATTTTATAATCCAACACGTATCGTTTTCGGACAAAATACAATTGAAAAATTGAACAGCTTAATTCCTAAAAATGCAAAAGTACTAATTACTATAGGAGGGGGCAGTGTTCGCAAAAATGGAACCCTTGCTGAGGTACAAAAGGCATTGGATGGTCGTCATGTCGAGATTTTTGAAGGAATAGAAGCCAATCCTATTTTTGAAACTCTCATGAAAGCTGTTGAGAAAATTCGTCAGGAAAATTTTGATTTTATATTGGGCGTTGGCGGAGGATCTGTCATGGACGGGACCAAATTTATCGCCGGGGCAGTACATTGCAAGGATGATCCTTGGAAATTGGTACTTGATGGTGGAAAAGATATTCAGCAGATTGTTCCTTTCGGATTTGTTTTGACCTTACCGGCAACAGGTTCGGAAATGAACAGTAATGCTGTTATCTCACGGAAGACAACAGAAGATAAATTGCCGATTAAAAACGAGCTTTTATATCCTGTATTTTCTATTCTGGATCCAACGAAAACATTCAGTTTACCGAAAAAGCAAGTTGCAAACGGAATTATTGATGCTTTTGTCCATACTACAGAACAATATTTGACTTATCCAGTTAATGGATCCATTCAAGATCGTTTTGCTGAAGGGATTTTGTTAACTTTAATTGAAGAGGGTCCAAAGACCTATAATAATCCAGAGGATTATGAATCTCGCGCAAATTTTGTATGGGCAGCAACAATGGCCCTAAATGGCTTGATTGCCGCAGGGGTTCCGGAAGATTGGTCCACTCATATGATTGGACATGAATTGACAATTTTGTATGGTCTTGATCATGGGCAGACTTTGGCGATTGTACTCCCATCCTTATTAGAGGAAATGCGTCAAGATAAACGTGAAAAACTTCTTCAATATGGTAAGAGGGTATGGGGATTAACAGGATATAGTGATGAAAAGATTATTGATGAAGCAATCAGCAAAACAAGGGAATTTTTTGAAAGTTTTGGTGTAAAAACCTATTTACACGAATATGATATTGATAATAATGCTGCGGAAAAGGTAATTGAGCAATTAAAGAGACATCATATGACCGCATTGGGGGAAAGAAAAAATATTACACCTGATGTAAGTTATCGTATTGTGCAGGCAAGTCTTTAACAATAATTACATTTCTGCTGAAAGGGTTTGGCCATGCGATTGTTGAAAGTTGTTTCCATTTGCTGTTTTATTGCCGTTTTGGAAATGGTGGGTTTAAGAAATCTTGCTCTTGCTCAGGATAAGACAGGGAATGCAATGACGGGTGTGACACTGACGTCCAAGCAGCTAAATAACATTCAGCAGTTGGAAAATTGGATCAACAATCTGACAATAATGAAAGCCAATTTTCAGCAGATTGCCCCGAATGGTCAACGAAGCACTGGACAGGTTTGGATCAAGCGTCCAGGGCGGATCAGGTTTGAATATGATAAACCCAGTCAATTATTGTTGGTAGCGAATGAAGGAAAAATGGTTTTTCATGATGGAGCTGTTGGTCAAACAACAACCATTCCAATTGATCAAAATCCATTAGGACTGTTATTAAAGCCGGATCTTCATTTTTCCGGAGATGTCACGATTGTTAAATATGAAAAGGAAAATGGTTTAATTCAGGTCAAGGTTGTCAGGACGGCCTCTCCTTCAGAGGGAAGCTTAACGTTGATATTCAATCAAAATTATATGGTTTTAAGAGGATGGGAGGTCGTTGATGCGCAGGGTCAGGTTACCAAAGTTGACCTGTATGACCTTCATCCTAAAAAATCTGTTTCTGATGAGTTATTTAACATTCATTTTAAGGATGATGAATAAGGATTATATTTTTTGCAGTTCAAGCGCACGTTTATAAACAATTTTTTTGGGCAAGTGAAGAGCGGTGGACACAACTTGGGCAGCGTCTTTAATGGACATTGTTTTTAAGGCCTCAATAAGATTTGCATCAAGATCTATCATATCATGGTTATTTTTTTCTGAAGATGGAGGGGCCAATAATACAATCATTTCACCTTTTGGTGAGATTTGGGAAAATTGATCAAGCAAAGATTTTAAATTACCACGTTGAATTTCTTCGAATTTTTTTGTCAATTCTCTAGCTACGGCTGCCTCACGATTTTCGCCAAAAACCTCTTTCAAATCTTTTAGCATATCGACCAATCGATGAGGTGCTTCATGCCAGATATAGGTTGGGGTCAATCCTATATTTTCTACTGCCTTTAAGATAGCAAAAGAATTTTGCCGAGCTGTTGATTTTGGTGGCGGAAAACCAATAAATAAATAGGGATGTGGTGGAAGTCCTGATAAAGTTAATGCCATTAAAGCTGCATTTGCGCCTGGAATGGCCGTAATTTTAATATTTTCTTTTATGACAGCATGTGTTAGTTGATATCCTGGATCAGATACCAAAGGGGTGCCAGCATCAGAAATCAATGCAATTTTTTTACCCTGGTGAAGTAAATTTAAAACATGATGGATACGATGGGTTTCATTATGTTGATGCAGGCATTCGGTTGGGGTTGTAATACCATAGGTTGATAGAAGTTTTGCACTAACCCGTGTATCTTCACACAAAATCAAATCGCACTCCTGTAAAATCATTTTGGCACGAAAACTTAGGTCACCAAGATTGCCAATAGGTGTCGAAACCAGAAAAAATCGAGCATTATTTTCAATGCCACGATTATGTAAAAGCCTGTTTGATTGAATTGTGTTAATATTTGATTGAATATTTTGTTTTTGCATTTTAATAATAACTGATAATCAGATTTTGATTAAATCAAAGGAGAATACTATTGATAGAGCAGAAAAAACCTTTTAAACAAAATTGTTTGGAATTGAATTCTTTTATGGCAAATTTGTTAAAGGTCACTATCCCTGTATGCTTGCTGGCAGCTTGTTCTTCTAGTCATAGTGATAATAATACTCCTATTACGACACCTACTCAAAATTTGCAACAACCTTCCAAAAAACAAATTGGGCTTCTTCTTCCCTTGACGGGGAGAAATGGCGGATTGGGAAATAATATGTTAAAAGCCGCCCGGCTCGCCATTGATGAACCCTCTGCACTTGACGTTCATGATACGGCAGAAACGGGTGGGGCTTCTGCAGCAGCCCATAAAGCTATTGAGGCAGGTGATGGCATTATTCTTGGTCCCTTGACAGCTAAGGATACAACAGAGGTTGCAGCAGTGACTGGTGCGGTCAATATTCCGGTTCTTTCCTATAGCAGTAATGCTTCAATTGCATCTTCAAATGTGTGGATTTTTGGAATTACGCAAAATCAGCAAATTGAAACTTTGGTAAAAGCAGCCAAAAATGAAGGGCGAATGAAATTTGCAGCTTTTTTACCTGATAACAGTTTTGGTCGGGCAATGGCAGATGGATTAATTAAAAGCTGCTCTGATCAGGGATTGATGCAACCCACAATCGTGTATCATGCGGCTGATCTGTCTGACATCACACAAAAATTGAAATCAATGTCAAATTTTGATGAAAGAACGGAAGCGGCTAAAATAAACTCTCAAAACCAGAATTTAACTGATACCACTGCAGCGAATGGACCCAAGGAAGATGGAGATAGTTTACAAAATGAACTTATTCCTTCAAAACCTGAAAAAAAGGTCGAGACAAAAAAACTGAAACTGGATAAACCTCCGTTTGACGCCTTGCTTTTGGCTGATACAGGATTACAGTTGCAGTCTGTTATCAATGCGATGAATGAAGTGCAGGTTTCTACAAGCCAGGTCAGGATTATGGGACCTACTTTATGGTCATCTTTTGCCGGTAAATTGGGAAAATTAAAAGGGGCCTGGTATGTCGCGCCCAATCCGGTCAAACGTCAGGAATTTATCCGGCAATATATGGCAAGATATGGACAAACTCCAAAACCCCTAGCGGACTTCACCTATGATTCAGCTGCATTGGCAAACAGTTTGAGAAAACGTCCAGGTGGTTTCTCAATAGAAAATCTAACGCGACCGGATGGATTTAATGGTATTGATGGCTTTTTTGCCCTGCATCCCGATGGAACAGTAAAACGTGATTTACAGATTTTTGAAATTCAGTCCTTTGGTGGAGGAAAAATGATTTCAACTCCAAAAGATAATACATCGGGCAGTATGACACATTAGGGTTTATAGTATTCTTTTGGCCATCTTTTATGCAGCCAGAGCCATTGCTCTGGTTGTTTCCTTATCCATTCTTCAATTTTGTCATTTATGCGTTGGGTTAATATTCGAACATTTTCTATATTGTTTTCGACCAGATCCGAATAATCAATGGGTGTTTCGACAATAATGCGCAGTCTTGCAGGTCCAAGTCGTTTTACATAACCGGGAATGATGGGACAACGTAATTTCAGGGCCAGGTTTGCAACAGCGGAAGAGGTCATTGCAGGTTTTCCAAAAAAATTAACCCGAATGCCATCATTCATCTTCTGATCACTTAGAACACCAAGTCTTTTTCCTTGTAAAAGGTGTCTTAATGCTTGTTTTGCCCCTTTTGCTCCCTTTGCAAACATGGGAATTTTTTGTTGCATGGCTTGATATCGTAATTGAAGGATAAGCTCATTTACATAGGGATTGCTAGCTGCACGGAAAAAAGAAGAAAAAGGAACCCCATATTGTGCAACCCCCGGTGGCAACATTTCCCAGTTTCCAAGATGACCTGATACAAATAAAACCGGTCCTTTACGCTTTGCCTGTCCAATTAAATAATTTTCCCCAATGATTTCCCAGCCCGCACCTTGTTTGGTATTTTGTTCAAGATTAGCAAGATGTGGAAATTCTCCAACCGTTCTTCCAAGATTTTCCCATACGCCTGCTATAATTTTTTGTCTTTCCTGCAAGGAGAGATCAGGCATGACAAATTTTATATTTCTATCAGCTATTTTGGAAACGGGAAGTTTCGTGCCAATTTTTTGACAAATCCATCCACCTAGATTGGAGGCTTGTTCTGGAGAAAGTTTTTGTAAGAGGTTAATACAAATTTCAGCGATCAGATATTCACCGTAATATAAACATTGTTTCAACCAATTGGAAATAATCTGACGGGATGGTAAGGGCAAGGACATGAAGGAAATTTTTATTGAATGGATTTTACTAAAACGGAATGGATGACAGTCTAAAAGATTACATAGAAAAGATATAGAGAAATCTTGAAAAATAAATTGGTTAGAAATGAATCATATGGAATATCTTTTGTAAAGATGCAGGATCGTGCCATGTCAAACAAACCTCTAGTGGAGTGGCCAAAGGTCTGAATTGATCTGGTAACCTAACATAGTCCTTGGGTGTTGTTACCAGGGGCAATTGATAATGGCGATGAAGTGATAAAAGCTTGTTTAGGTCTTTGTTTGTGTAATGATGATGATCTGGAAATGAAATTGTTTTTGAAAGGATAAGTTGGTTATCTTTTAAGGTTTGAAAAAATTTTTCAGGTCGTCCAATGCCTGCAAAGGCGATAACAGATTGATTAGAAAACTGTCGAATGGCAGGATTCATTGTTAGATTTGCCCTGAAAACGGGTACATGGGATGAAATCGTGGGTAAAAGCCCTGTTTTATCTTTGCCAATAAAAATACAGGTTTTGACTGTTTTAAGCCCTTGTATAACAGGTTGTCGTAAAGGGCCGGCAGGCAAAAGTCTTTGATTTCCAAAACCTGTTACACCATCAACAACTAGGATGGATAGATCTTTATACAGGGTAGGGTTTTGCAAACCATCATCCATGATTAGTAATTTTACAGGACTTTTCTTTATTGCTGCTTTGGCCGATGCGGCTCGATTGCCACCAATCCACGTTGGTGCAAGTCGGGCCAATAAAAGGGCTTCATCACCAACATCTTTGGCATTATGCTGATTGAGATCAACCATAAATGGTTCTGCAATTCTGCTTTTTCTTTTATAGCCACGTGTCAAAAAGGCGAAAGGAATTGATTGTTGTTGGCAATAATGACCCATTTCCAGCGCTACGGTAGTTTTTCCTGTGCCACCAATAGTCAAATTTCCACAACAGAGAACAGGAATAGGGGCATGCCATCCTGGTTTGTTTATTTGATAACGGGTGATAAGTGAGGTTATGAACGAAAAGGGGGTTAAAATTTTTGCTGTTGGTGTGGGAGGATATTGTTGCCAGAAAAAGGGAGCCTTCATATGGATTGCCTTGCTAATTTTAGAAGATGAGTGCCAATATCCGTAGCAAGATTGCTTTTTTGTTCCATGATTTCCAAGGCCAGGCAGGCTTGTTTTTTTCTCAATTGTGGGTTGGACAGCATTTTATCAACCCAGTTTGTCAGATCGTCTATGGTGTGAATTATTGTAACCGCTTTCTGCAAATGATAATAAGCCTGTCTGAAATTATGTATTTTGGGTCCAGTTGCAATGGTACAATTTAATCGCGCAGCTTCAAATGGATTATGTCCACCCCCTTTATGAACAACATCAAGACTGTTGCCTATGAATACAATGTCAGCCAATCTGTAAAATAGTCCAAGCTCTCCTAAAGTGTCACAGAGCCATAAACCGTTTTCAAAAGGAAGCTCATGTTTACTGCGTTGGGCAACCATTCCTATCTCATTAATGATTTCCTGTCCTCGTTCAGGATGGCGTGGTACAATGATTGTAATAAGGTTGGGCCATTTTTTTCTTAATACAGCATGCGTTTTGGCAATAAGGGTTTCTTCGTTAGGATGGGTTGATGCTGCCAGCCAGATTGGAGAATTATTAAAATAGTTTTCTAACTCGACCAATTCTTGAGAATTAAAGTGGAGTTTTTGTGCTGTTTGTTTTAAATTGCCCAAATAATCGGTTGTAATCTGTAGATGTGCAAAATTATTTTGGTCATGTTCAGATTGGGAAATGATCCATTGAAAACGTGATAGAATGTTTTGGATAAGGGATGGACAAACTTTCCAGTTTTTTAATGAGCGATCGGAAAGGCGTCCGTTGATTAAAGCAAGCGGTATTTTTTTTTGGCAGGCCTCTTTGATAAGATTGGGCCAGATTTCACTTTCTGCCAGAACAATAAGGGATGGATGCCAATAAGTTAAAAAACGATTGATCCATTGTGGAATATCGAGGGGTATAAATTGATGAATAATATGTCTGGCTAATATTGGATGATGCGATATGAAATTTTCTAAGATACGAAAGGAGGTAACTGTTCCTGTTGTAATTAAAAAACTCTGGCTGGAATCCTGAATATGAATGGCTTGAATGACCGAAAAAATGGAAACAAGTTCTCCAACACTTGCGGCATGAAACTGTATGATTGAACCGGCAGGTCTGGATAGGGTAGGATAACCTTGCCTTTCTTTAAGGCGGTTGGGAATTTCTTTACCCTTTTTGCAACGGTTTTGAAGATAAAATGGTAAAAAGGGAGACAAACAATTCGTTAATGCAGTCCAGGTTGATAAAAGAAAATGATCCTCAATTATGTTTTTCATGATTGTGCCAGCTGGTTGGCTTGATGTAATTGGTTAATGATTTCTGTTTCAATTGTATCATAATTTTTCTTTGTGACCTCGATAGGTGTGCGACAAACCATTTTTCCTTTACCGAACGGTAAGGGGACGATCAATTTATCCCAGTTGTTTAGGCGTATTGAGCTGCAATAAGCTCCGACAGGTACGATTTTGGTTTTGGCAAGTAAGGCAAGCTTGATCAATCCTGGATGTAAATGATGGCGTGGGCCTCTTGGCCCATCGGGCATGATAGCGATTAGATGACCTGCTTTGGATAATTTTAGAAGTTTGCGGAAAGCGGTCGCCCCACCTTTATCTTGTCCATTTTTATTGGCAGATCCTTGTACTGTCCATATTCGCCACGGATTAACAATTTTGCTGATGAGGCGACCATCATTATTTTTACTAATAAGTACATATAGGGTAAGATAAGGGTTTTGAGGTAAGGCCCACCACCACAAACGTGGTGAAAGGATCAGGGTTTCATGCCAAAAAATGACAAGGGCGGGTTGACCATCCCTACAAGTAAGTAAAGAGCGTGCTTGCGGGTCAATATCAAATTGCCAACATGTTGTTTGTAAGGCCAGTTTTAAATAACCTCTTAAAATAAAGATTAAACTATTTTGAATTATTTTTTTTATGGAGGCAAACATTTGAAAATGGATAAAATGCTGTTTGAAACTGATGGTGATAAAGATTTACATATGATTGATATAGGAAGTTATTGTACAATTTGAACAAGATTTTATTTTATTAGTTAGATAACAGTATATTTTAAAATATACTGCTACTTGTAAGAGACCTAAAGCTTTCTTACCAAACCCTGTTTGGGCTCTTTTAAAACGGAAGACTGAAAACCGATTGTAAAATGTTGTCTATTATCTTTCCAACTTGCTATATTGGCATTATCTGGGATCAAGATGGTTGTAAAACCAACCCTGGTTAAAAATTGATATTGATCGGGAAGAATATGCCCAATTGCCCGTAATTCTCCTGTAAATTTTAGATGCTCTCTGATTTGGCGAGCTTGTGAAAAAGCTCTGCCATCTTTAAAAGAGGGAAATTCTAGGACAATAAGGGAGAGCTTTTCAAGATAAGGTCTTAAGTGTTCAATATCTTGATCGCATGGCAATAAAACACCAAGTGGTTGATGAATTTTATCGATATTGTCAAGAGTGGATAAAAGCGTTTGCGACAGGATCGGATAATCAGGTAACGATGTTGGTAAATTATTTTCAATTACAATCCAGGGGTTATCAATAATTTCACCATCTTTAAGCAGTAGCATAGACAATTTCCTTGAATGGGCTGATACCTAGGCGGTTGTAAGTATCAATAAAATATTCATTTTCATGACGTTGCTCAAGATAAAAATCAATTAGCCTGCGAACGGCATCAACCGCTTCCTCCGCAGTAAGTGCCGCTCCTAGTATGGCACCTATTGCGGCTCTGCCTTTATAGGAAGATCCGCCAAGTTTTATTTGATAGAATTCCTCCCCCTTTTTATTGACCCCCAAAACACCAATATTCATGATATGATGATGGGCACAGGAATTGATACATCCATCGACTCCAATATGTATGGGACCTATTTTTTCCTGTAAACGGATATCCTGAAATAGAGACATTATTTCCTTGGCGACAGAGATTGACCGCGCATTTGCCAAGGAGCAGTAATCAAGTCCGGGACAGCAGACGATATCTGTAATTAATCCCTGATTTGGCATTGCCAGCCGATATTTTTGCAAAGCCTGCCATAGAAAAAATAATTGGTCTTTTCTGACATGCCCCAAGACAAGATTTTGTAAATGAGTCACACGAATTTCCCCGAAGGAATATTCCTCCGCCAGATTGGCCAGAGCATTCATTTGATCTGCTGTCATGTCACCAGGTGTTTCCCCGATGTTTTTAAGGGAAATGACGGTTGCTATATAATCTTTATGAAAATGAGGGTGGCTGTTATGTTTTACCCATCGGTCAAATTCCGGATTGTTTTGCTGATGTTTTTTCATGGTTTCAGAAGCGTTTGGGATATCGGCAAGATTGGGATGACCAAAACGTTTGTGAATCGAATTTATGATATCGTCAGACAAACGGTATTGTTCTAAATCCATGGTATCAAATTCTTTATTAACCTGTTTGCGATAAGCATCTATACCAAGATTCTCTACAAGAATTTTGATTCTCGATTTATATAAATTATTTCGACTTCCATGCAGATTATAAACACGGATAATGGCTTCAAGATAAGCAAGCAAATGTTCAGGGGGCAAGTCATCACGGATGATTTTACCTTTAACCGGAATGCGGCCCAGGCCACCACCAACCCAGATTTCAAAAACGGGTTTATTCTGTTCATTGCGACGGGTTAATATGCCAATATCATAAAAACAAGCAGCGATACGATCATTTGAAGAGCCACTTATAGCAATCTTGAACTTTCGGGGCAAAAATGAAAATTCAGGGTGAAGCGTTGACCATTGACGCATAATTTCTGCATAAATACGGGGATCCAAGATCTCATCTTGCGCCACACCAGCAAACTCATCACTGGTGATATTACGGATACAATTTCCACTGGTTTGGATGGTATGGATTTCAACAGATGCCAGATACGTTAGAATATCGGGGACCTCCTCTAGTTTTGTCCAATGAAATTGTATGTTCTGACGGGTAGTGAAATGACCATATCCACGATCGTAGTAACGGGCAATATATGCCAAACCACGCAACATTCTTGATGATAAAATACCATATGGGATGGCGACACGAAGCATATAGGAATGTAATTGAAGGTATACACCATTCATTAATCGTAAAGGTTTAAATTCATCTTCAGAAAGTTCACCATTCAGCCGTCTTTCAATCTGTGACCTGAATTGATTGATTCTTTCTTTTAAAAAATCAAAATCAATTTCGTCATAGTTATAACGACCAATGACCTTCATGGTGCTTGAATCGGTATCATGGGATGGAAACTGTTTCATTGATAATCATCTTATTATAGAGCGTGGATTAAATTCAGGATGTGTACTGGGACCAAACGCTCTAATTTTTTCACGTGCTGATGCTGGATGGAAAGGGTTTATTAATTCTACATAATGTAAATCAATTAAAAAATGGGCAATATCTGACTGGATGATTTTCTGCAATTTTTTTTCGGCATTTTCCTTATTGGAAAAAAGTTGGGCGTCTTCCAGCATTATCCCCCAATGTTCTTGCGGGGTGAACCACACAACCCGCCCATCCAGAAGACGATTTGCGGTTAAAACATAATAATCAGATTGATCGGCCTGCCTGTCTTGAGAAACCACAACAGATAATTCCTTTTTATAACTATACAAGTATGTATATATAACATTATTTTTTATAATTACACAAAAAAAATAGTAAAAGGAAAAAATATCCTTTTACTATAAGGATAAATGAAGATGATGTTTTATCGATTCATCAAGACAGATATATTGGCGTTTTCAAGCATGTAACGTGTGACCCCTCCCAGAATCAGCTGCTGCCAACGTGGGTGGGAATAGGCACCCATGCATAACATGTCCGCTCCTATCTCATTACAGGTTGAAAGGATTGTATTTCCAACATCCCTGTCATTGCCCAATTGATGGGGAGTTGCTTGAATGTTATGGAATTTGAGATAGTTAACAACATCTTGAATTTTCTTACCATGATTTTCATAATCATTCGTATATAGGATATAGACCTGTTCAGCATAATGAAGCCATCTCAAACTTGCATGCAGGGCGGCGGCTGATTCTGCGCTGCCATTCCAGCAGATACAGATTTTTTTGCCGGTTGTAAGGGGTTTTTGTTTGGGGGCGATAATGATGGGGCGGCCACTATCGAATAATAGGGTATGAAGTGCTTCGGAAGAGGAAATTTCACTGTCTGAATCGGGGTGAGAAATCACCGTTATGTCGGACAAGCGTGCCCAGTAAGTAATTAATTCATTTTCCCGTCCAACCATATTGGTGAAACTGGCCGTAATTTTTTCCTTAGCAGGTTCAGTAAGGTCTGGGTCGGTTAATTCGATATTGTATTTATCGATAAAATTATCGAATATTTCTCGGGCAAGTTTTAACCGTTTTTGATTTTCTGAGGCGGCAACATTCATGACCTCTTCAATCATGGATCCGGACAATCCCTCACTAGTAAGCGGAATGAGGTCTTTTCTATCGGGTTGAATATGGATAACGGCAAGATGAGCATTATAGTTTTTTGAGAGGTAATAGGCAGTGGTTAGAGTAGATTCAGATAAAGGGGTGCCTTGAATAGGAATGAGTATTTTCTTGACGCTAAGCATTGTTTATTCCCTTTCCTTAAAATAAACGGGGTATAATCTTGGATATTAATCGCTTATTTGATTTTTTAATAGATAAAATGAATTCTAGGCTGAAATAGAGCGCTGAAAAGAATCACATTTTTGTGACAGGAATGCTGGAGCTTAATTAAAACAAAAAGTTGAGGGGTATTATTTGATAATGTTTGGGTTTAATCTCTAAAGATTGTATCCATAATGAAAATGATTTCTTTTCTTTTTTTTTTGTTTTAAAATGAACGCCAATTTAGGAATTGTTCTGGCTACTTTTTAATTGTCAAAAGACATACAAAAACAAAAAATCTATTAAGGGGTGTTATGATAACGAAAAATGATGTTTTGCCTGTAAAGGGAAATTTAATGCAAGGAAAACGCGGTTTGATTATGGGTTTGGCCAATAATCATTCGATAGCATGGGGAATATCGCGTGCTTGTGCGTTACAAGGGGCAGAGCTTGTTTTTACTTATCAGGGAGATGCCTTGAAAAAAAGGGTCGCCCCTTTGGCCGAAAGTTTGGGATCAACCTATCTTTTGCCTTGTGATGTCAGTAAAGATGAGGATATCAGCAACGTATTTGAAGATATTGCCCAAAAATGGGGAAAACTAGACTTTGTTGTTCATGCGATTGGATGGGCTGATAAACAATATTTGCGTGGACGTTATGTTGATACTCCTAGAGAGGCATTTTTAACAGCCATGGATATCTCATGCTATTCTTTTACTGCTGTTGCAAAAGAGGCCGCAAGATTAATGCCAGATGGTGGATCACTTCTTACCTTGACATATCTGGGATCTGAACGTGTGATGCCTCATTATAACGTTATGGGTGTAGCCAAGGCGGCTTTGGAGGCTTCCGTGCAGTATATGGCAGCAGATCTTGGACCTGATAATATTCGTGTCAATGCGGTTTCCGCCGGTCCTATCAAAACATTGGCGGCAAGTGGAATAGGCGATTTCCGTTATATCCTGAAATGGAATCAGCTTAATTCTCCTTTACAACGTAATGTTACTATTGATGAAGTTGGCGGGGCGGGTTTGTATTTCCTTTCTGATTTATCTAGAGGGGTCACAGGTGAAATACATCATGTTGATTGTGGTTATCATCTGGTTGGAATGAAAAATCCCGATGCACCTGATATTGCCTTGTCAGATAATTAATCAATTTTACAGTGAGTGAACAGTAACGTGTCGTGTAATAGTTTTGGAAGCTTGTTCAGGGTTACGACATGGGGGGAAAGTCATGGGCCTGCAATCGGTTGTGTTGTTGACGGGTGTCCTCCCTTGATTCCGCTTTCTGAGAAATTGATTCAACCTTGGCTGGATTTACGCAGACCTGGACAATCCTCATTTACAACCACGCGTAATGAGCCCGATCAGGTGAAGATATTATCAGGTGTATTTGAAGGTAAAACGACAGGCACTCCTATATCATTATTGATTGAAAACACCAATCAGCGTTCCAAGGATTATTCCAATATCGCTCAGTCATACCGTCCAGGTCATGCAGATATTACCTATGATTTAAAATATGGTATACGAGATTATCGAGGGGGAGGAAGATCTTCAGCCAGGGAAACAGCCATGCGTGTTGCTGCTGGAGCGATTGCCCGTTTGATTTTGGGAAATTCAATTTTTATTCGTGGGGCCCTAATTCAGATTGGGGATAAAAAAATCAATCGTGACCGATGGTCATGGGACGAGGTTAAAAAAAATGAATTTTTTTGTCCCGATGCACAAATGGTCGAGATCTGGAGGAATGAATTATCCATAATCCGTAAGGCTGGGTCATCCATCGGTGCGGTGATTGAAGTGGTGGCCGAAGGGGTTCCCGCAGGATTGGGGGCGCCAATTTATGGAAAACTGGACGCTGATATTGCCCAGGCCATGATGAGTATCAATGCCGTAAAAGCTGTTGAAATCGGTGAAGGCTTTGCCGCTGCAACCCTACGGGGTGAAGAGAATGCTGATCCTATATATCTTGAAAATGGTAAGCTTTCATTTGCCTCTAATCATGCGGGCGGTATTCTGGGCGGTATTTCCAGCGGTCAACCAATTGTGGTTCGTTTTGCAGTTAAACCGACAAGCTCAATTCTTGTCCCTCAACCCTCAATTAATTCAGAAGGTGAATCTGTTGAAGTAATTACCAAAGGTCGACATGATCCTTGTGTCGGTATACGGGCTGTTCCAGTTGGAGAGGCCATGCTTGCCTGTGTCTTGGCAGATCATTGGTTAAGGCATCGCGGTCAAATCGGAAAATTTGGGGAGATAATTCATAAATAATAGAACATTATATTGATGAACTGTATTTTATAAATAATCAGCTATTTTGATTTCAAGTTTAATGAAAATGTGGTTATACTTTTAAAAATAAATTTTGGTTTCAAAGTTTATTGGGACTGCCAGACTATGGATGATAATAAAAAACAGAATACTGATTTTGAAAAAGAATTTGTAAGGGATCAATTAATTAAGGTGGCAAGAAACTCTGCTGCAAAAGGCATTCCAGCAGATGTGTTTGAGGCGTTGTTGATTACTTTATCCGATGAAATCGATTTCAAAGCCATAATGATAGAAAATTAAGAGAAAAGTGCAGTGAGTTTAGATCCTTATACCATTTTGGGAATATCGAAAACAGCCAGTCAGGATGAGATACGTAAAGCGTATCGAAAATTGGCCAAAAAATATCATCCTGACCTAAATCCCGGAAATAAAGAGGCTGAGGATAAATTTAAAGCGATTAGCGTTGCGAATGAATTGCTTTCAGATCCAGAGAAGAGGGCCCGTTTTGATCGTGGTGAGATTGACATTCATGGTCAGGAACAGGGCTTTCCGGGGGGAGGTGCCGGATATCGTCATTATGCTGATGGAGCGCAAGGGTTTCGGTACAGTCAGGATGAAGGAATGCACGGTAATCAATTTTCCGAGGATGATTTGCAGGATATATTGAACCGGTTTGGCGGCGGTGGCTGGGGTGGTTTCTCTGGTCGAGGTTTTTCTCAAGGAAGATCCAATAGAGGTCCACAGAAAGGGCAGGATCGACGCTATAGTCTGAAAATTAGTTTTCTGGATGCAGTTAATGGTACAACATCGAGAATTACCTTATCTGAAGGGGGAACACTTGATGTTAAAATCCCCCCTGGAATTGATGATGGTCAGACCTTAAGGTTGCGCGGAAAAGGGGACCCAGGTTTTCAAAATGGTCCTGCCGGGGATGCCTTGATTACCATTCAGGTAATGCCTCATGCCTATTTTAAAAGAGATGGTCAGGATATAAGAATGACGTGGCCTGTTGATCTAAAGACAGCGGTTTTGGGCGGTAAGCTGACTGTTCCAACCCCTACCGGCGAGGTTGCGTTAAACGTGCCGGCTCATTCAGATAGCGGAACTGTACTAAGGTTACGTGGACGGGGTATTCCACCCCGTAAAAATCTTGAGGCTGGGAATCTGTATGTAACTTTACAAATTACGATTGGTAAAGTCGATCCCGCTTTGGAAGAGTTTTTACGTAAATCCATTGATCAATCCAATTAAATCTAAAAAATGTAAAAGGGAAAGAAAATGATAACCCTTGAAATGTTATGCTATAATTTACCTGAAATAACAGCCAATGATGTCTATCACTGGATAAACAATCAATGGTTGAGGCCAGAAAAGAAAGAGGGAAATTATTTATTTAAGGAGATTGATGAGGCAAGGGCCAAATTAATTCTTGAATTAAGGGATCATTTAGGAGTGGCAGAAGATTCAATGTCTCTGGTTCTGCAACTTTTGGATCAGCTTTATACGACGCGACGACAAATGCGTTATTTATGTGAAGTGATTTCCACAGAAAAATATCCTGATGTTCAACAAATTTTACGTCGTATTCTAGATGATCATTCAACGATTGAGATCAATTAGTTATATAAATGAAACTGAACGATTTAATAAGGCTGAAAGTTCTGCTCTTGCATTTTGATCCTGTTGGAAAACACCAAGCAATTTTGATGTAACCATAGATACACCGGGGTTATGCACACCTCTGGTTGTCATGCATTGATGAGTGGCCTCAATGATTACAGCGACCCCTCTAGGTTGTAATACCTCTTGCATTATATTGGCGATTTCCGCTGTCATTCTTTCTTGAATTTGTAATCTTTTGGCAAAAACCTCTACAATCCTGGCCAGTTTGGAAATGCCGACGACATAGTTATTGGGTAAATAGGCAACATGAGCCTTTCCAATAATTGGAACCATATGGTGTTCGCAATGACTTTCAAAGCGAATGTCACGTAAAAGGACAATTTCCTTATATCCACCGACCTCTTCAAATGTTCGGCCAAGGATTTCTTTCGGGTTTTCCTTATAGCCAGAAAAAAATTCGGCATAGGCATTTATAACACGGCTTGGCGTATCTATTAACCCCTCACGATCCGGATCATCACCAGCCCAGCGAATAAGGGTACGCACCGCTTCTTCAGCTTCTGAACGAGAGGGGGCGGAAGTTTTTTTATCAGTCATATTCTATAAATCTTTTAAACCAGTAAAACTGTTCAATGTTTCTGTTTGGTATGAAGTAATTTTGGACAATATAAAAAGATATATATTAATTTTGTAAAGGGAAAATTTAACGGTTTTGTTTAAAATGAAACTACACGATTTTATTATATTTTCCTTCAGTTTAAAATATATGGAAAAAAATTAATATATTTTCAATTTAAAAGATTACTTATTTATTGTTTGTTTTTGCAAAAAATTGTTAATTCATCAAATCCTTTTTGCAGATCCTCAAGTAAATCCTGTGGATCCTCCATTCCTACTGAAAAGCGGATAATGCCATCAGTAATTCCGAGTTTTAAACGATCCTCTGGACTGACCTTCATATGTGTTGTTGTTGCCGGGTGCGTTACAATACTCCGACTATCACCAAGATTATTACAAATTAATATGAGCTGTAAGGCATTCATGAATGTAAATGCACCTTTTTTCCCTCCCTTGACTTCAAAGGCGATCATGGCACCTGGCGCATCCATTTGTTTGCAGGCAAGGCAATATTGAGGATGTGAATGTAATCCGGGATATCGAATAAGATTAACAACATCAGATTTTTCAATAAATTCTGCACAGATTTTCGCATTTTCGGTCATTTTTTCCATACGAAGTGGAAAAGTTTCCAGACCTTTCAGCAATATCCACGCATCAAAAGCTGAAATTGTAAGTCCTGTATTATGAACAAAAGGTATAATATCGGCTTCAAGCAAGTCTTTACTACCTAGAATAGCACCTCCTAGGACACGCCCCTGTCCATCCATATGTTTTGTACAAGAATAGACAACAAGATCAGCCCCTACTTTCAAAGGTTTTTGATATAATGGAGTGGCAAAAACATTGTCAATAATCAATATTCCTCCTGCCTGATGGGTCAAGTCAGCAATTTGCCGAATATCCAGAATGTCTAGCATTGGATTGGAAGGGCTTTCAATCAAAACAGCTGCTGCAGGTTTGGATAATGCTTTTTTCCATTCCTGAATATTCGTGCCTTCAACAAAAGCGGTTTCGATTCCTAATTTTGGTAAAAAATTTTCAACAATCCAGTAACTTGACCCAAAAAGCGCCTTAGATGCGATAACACGATCCCCATGTTTCAAATTGGAAAATAAGGCAGCAAAAATTGCGCTCATTCCTGTTGAGGTGGCAACACAACATTCAGCCTCTTCCAAATGAATAAGTCGATTTTCAAGGTTGGTAATGGTAGGGTTATTAACACGGCTATATTGATAATGCCTTTCTTTTTTTTGGAAAGTGCGTTCTGCTTGTTCTGCACTTTCATAAATGAACCCAGATGTTAAAAAAAGAGCTTCACATGTTTCAGCAAAGGAAGAACGTTCAATATTATCATGAAGTAAACGGGTGGCTAGACGATGGGAAGAGGTTTTGTTCATAATATTTCTCTTTGATAACCATAAGGAGCGTTCATGATAGAGGAATGCAAGAAAAGTGGTTAGTAATTTCTTTATTTTTTAAAAATTATCAAAAAAGATATATTTTTCTATCCAATTTGGTTATTTTAATGTGAAATATTATTTTTCATATTTTTGCGGGTGTAATTCAATGGTAGAATGACAGCTTCCCAAGCTGTTCATGAGGGTTCGATTCCCTTCATCCGCTCCAAGAAATATTATTTATTTTAAACTATATAATATCTATAAAATTGATTATTTAGATATTCAACTTAATTTAGTAATATTGTTTTATTTTAATCATAAATAAAATAATTAATTACTTTAATATTAAATTGAGGGATATAGTGAAAAATTATGATGTGGTTATAATTGGGGGTGGACTTGCCGGATTGACATTGGCCAGTCAATTGCTGCGTGATATACCTGATATTTCCATTTGTCTTATTCATGATGCAAAATTTCCCAATGAAGAGACAGCTTTCAAAGTTGGAGAAGCAACAATTGATTTGGGTGGGTATTATCTTAGGGAATTGCTGGGAGATGAATATCTAAGTCGGGAACATTTTATAAAAATGGGAATGCGGTTTATTTATACAAATGATAAACTCTATAAAGAAATGGGAATTAGAAATTTTCCTCAAAAAAATTCCTATCAATTTGAACGTGGCAAACTGGAAAATCATTTTTTTTCATTATTACAAGATAAAATTGATATTTTACAAAATACGCGTTTTCTTGATGTTGAAGATGAGGGGCATTTTAAAAAAATCCACGTAGTTGAATTGAGCAAAGTCCAGAAAATCATTAATTCTCGTTGGATTGTTGATGCATCCGGACGGAAAAAAGTTATTTCCAGGAAGTATAATTTATCAAGCAAAGGTAATTTACCCAATTCTTCAGTCTGGTTTAGAGTCAAGGGGGCTGTTCTGGTAGATGAAATCTATCCGGCAGAAGAAGATAACCCTTTTTATGGCATGGATAGAAGCTACAGTTCCTTACATATTGATGGAAAGGGATATTGGATCTGGGTGCTTCGGCTTTCTGATCATACGACCAGTGTGGGAATATGTTTTAGTGAGAATATTCATCAATTTGACAGTTTATCGGATTTGGAAAAAACCTTTGAATGGTTAAAAACGCATGAAAGGGTTTTTTATGATTATTTGCTGAAGAAACAATTTTCCATTCTTGATTTTAAATATTTGAGAAAATACGCATCTATTGCGCAGCCCTGTATCTCTGAAAATCATTGGGCATTAACAGGGGATGCATGCATTTTTTTGGATCCAGTTTATTCAAGTGGTATAGATTTGATGTGCATTGAAAACACGTTTATAGTTGATGTCCTTGCACAGGAAAAAAATGGTCAAGACATAAAAGAACGTATGGCATTTTATAATTCGGTCATATCAGATCTGGTAATTGCTTATAGTAACGTATTTGATAAAATGTACGAACAAAAAGATAATTGGTATTATATTTTTGTTAAATATGTTGTTGATTCCGTATTTTATTTTGGATCAATTTGCCCCTGTTTCATGAATAAGGGAATGAGAGATTTTAAAAACGCAAAGATTATATGGGATAAAATTCATAAAATTTATATGGAATATGATAAGGTGAATTCCATACTCAAAACCAAGAAATTTTCTGAAAACAATAGGCAGAATAATTTGGACTTACCAAGATTTATCAATCTTTCTGAAAGTCTATTTGCCAAAATAAACAGTTATTTGACGGAACCTGATAATGACCTGGAGAAATTGATTAACCTGTTACAGGATAATTACCAGGTCATGTGTAAAATATGTGAATATATTTCTTCCGATAGGAATTTATATGATTTGTATATTAGAAGGGATGGACCACCAGAAATCTTTCATACTTCATGGCGTTATGGTGAATTTTTTCCCAATCCAGAAATGGTGAATAGAAATTAATTATTTTCTGATATAGATATTTATATTTTATTATTCTGAAAGTGGCATTTTTATAGAAAAAGCGTTTACGTATTGATTCTGTGAATATTTTTAATTATAAATTATTAGTTTTTGTTACTAGATTGATTGATTTTAAAACTAAATTCTTATTGTTTTGTTGAATCGGAATGTTTGTTTTAACGCCGCCCTAAGTTAGCACTGTGTAACTAATTTTATTATTTCTGTTTTTTTAAAAAAACAGGAACAGGATTGATGCGATCAGTCTGTTATTGATTAATTTTTCAATTTAAAAATATTTATAGGATTATAATATGTTGCTGTCTTGTAATCGACAAGAATGGCTTGGAAATATTCGTGCGGATATTCTATCTGGTATTGTGGTTGCATTGGCCCTGATACCAGAGTCAATTGCTTTTTCCATTATTGCTGGGGTTGATCCGAGTGTAGGACTTTATTCGGCTTTTGCCATTCCTTGTGTCATTTCGTTATTTGGCGGACGTCCTGGAATGATATCCTCATCGACGGGTTCAATGGCTTTACTGATGGGGCCTTTGGTAAAGACTCATGGATTAAGTTATTTACTCGTTGCATCAATTCTTGCAGGTATTTTTCAGATCATTGCCGGATATTTGAAACTTGGTGAATTAATGCGTTTTGTTTCCCATTCTGTCGTGACTGGTTTTGTAAATGCGTTGGCAATTTTGATTTTTATGGCACAGCTTCCGCAATTAGTGCATGTGACATGGCATGTTTACGTGATTGTTGGTGGTGGATTGGCAATTATTTACCTTTTCCCTTATTTAACGAAATTAATACCGTCTCCCTTGATATGTATTATTATAATGACCGCCATTTCAATAGGTTATGGTTTAAATATTCCAACGGTGGGTGATATGGGTAAATTGCCAGGTTCTTTACCAATTTTGGCTATTCCAGATATTCCTTTGGACTTTCATACCCTCATGATCATTTTACCATATTCTGCTGGACTGGCAGCGGTAGGATTACTTGAAACCATGATGACAGCAACGATCGTTGATGAATTCACGGATACTTCAAGTGATAAAAATCGTGA
This sequence comes from Commensalibacter melissae, assembly GCF_009734185.1. Lineage (NCBI taxonomy): Bacteria > Pseudomonadati > Pseudomonadota > Alphaproteobacteria > Acetobacterales > Acetobacteraceae > Commensalibacter > Commensalibacter melissae. Next base: position 59,615 of record NZ_CP046393.1, read on the forward strand.
GTGTAAGGGGCAGGGAATTGCCAATATCTGTACTGCTTTTCTGGGCGGTATGGCTGGATGTGCCATGATTGGTCAATCGGTTATTAATATCAAGTCCGGGGGAAGGGGACGATTATCTACCTTGGTGGCTGGTATTTTCTTGCTCATTCTTGTTGTTTTTTTAAAGGAATGGGTGGCCCGGATTCCTATGGCCGCCTTGGTGGCTGTGATGATCATGGTTTCTATTAGTACTTTTTCCTGGCGTTCAATTCTTGATTTAAAAAAATATCCGCTTTCTACCAATATTGTCATGATTCTAACGGTCTGTGTTGTGGTTGGAACAAATAATCTGGCCTATGGAGTATTAACAGGCGTGCTGGTTGCCTCTCTTGTTTTCGCAAGCAAGGTTTCACATTTCATGCTGATTAAATCAGAAAAAAAAGATCAGTCCCGTATTTATAAAGTGAATGGTCATATATTCTTTGTAACGGTTGATCGTTTTATAAATAATTTTGATCTCAAGGAAGAGATTAAGAATGTTACAGTCGATCTAACCCATGCGCATTTTTGGGATGTAAGTTCAGTGATGGCATTGGATAAGGTTGTCATTCATTTTCGCCAACGTGGTATAAAAGTGGAGGTTCAGGGAATGAATGATGCCACGGCGACTATCATTGACCGTTTTGGCATCCATGATAAACCAGAGGAAATTGAAAAGGTTATCGGGAGTTATTAATCAGGATCATTCTTGGCGATATATATAGTTAATGTGTTTATATCGCTTATTTAGGTCTATTTTTTTGATATTTATGAATGGATTTTTTTAATTCATTTAGATTGGGTCCCTGTTGGGTTTCAACATAAGTTGTTTTATTCCATATCCAGATATCTGAACCTTCAACTATCAAATCATGCATCCCCTTGTGGGATGTTTTTTTTATTTCAATATTGCCAGTAACAGAATCGAGTATTTTTACCCAATGATTGTTACGGTTAAGATAGGCTGTGGTGGTACAGCCTCCAGACCCACAAAGACTGGCGGATTGTAACTGGGTAAATAGAACAGTTTGCGGTTTTTTTGTGCTGGAGAGGTTTGCATTGCCAATAAGGATAAGCGGTTTCTCACCATGTTGAACAGCAAAATTAATATCGGTTTTATTCAAGTTATATGCAATTGTTGAAAAATTGTTCGCAGGTTGGGGGGTTAAAACGACTCTTCCTGATTTTGGATTTTGATAATTTCTGTTTTTTTTCGTATGATGGGAAACTGCGTAAGAGGATTGGACAGTAAAAGCAAAGGCACTGATTATACAAAATACAACAAGTTTTTTATTCATAATTATTAAGGCCTTTTTCTAAACAAGAATATTTGATATTAATAGATGAACTTTTAAAAAAACCTAACTTATACAGAGATAACATTTTTAATTTCAAATGATTATATAAGATAGTGCAGTTTATGGCAAAGAGATGATTTTTGGGATGGATTTTCATATTTTATAGTAAAAAGGATACCTGTATTATTTATGGTAACTTCAGGGATTAAACAGGTTGCAGCTGACGAAACACAAAATGAATCTATTCAGAAATTACTTTTTGCTGAAGGACTTGTTTTGGAAAATGGTCAAAAACTAAACCACTTGGAAATTGCATATCAGACTTATGGAAAGTTGTCATCAGCCAAGGATAATGCAATTTTGATTTGTCATGCTTTAACTGGCGATCAGTATGTTACAGGTATTAATCCAATCAGTAAGAAACCTGGTTGGTGGAGCAGAATGGTTGGTCCTGGGCTACCTATTGATACAGACAAATATTTTATAATTTGTAGTAATGTTTTAGGAAGCTGCATGGGAACGACAGGACCACGTTCCATACGAACAGATCATCAGAAAATAGGCTATTGGGGAATAGACTTTCCTGCAATTACCATTGGGGATATGGTCAATGCCCAAAAACTTCTAATCGATCATTTCAAAATTGATCAGTTATTTGCCGTTATCGGTGGTTCAATGGGAGGAATGCAGGCATTGCAATGGGCGGTAAGCTATCCAGATCAAGTTTATGCAGCTATACCAATTGCCACCTCGTCTTTTCATTCGGCACAGAATATTGCATTTAATGAAGTGGGAAGACAGGCCATATTTTCAGACCCCGATTGGCAAAATGGAGATTATTGGCGATATGGTGTTATTCCATCCAGAGGGTTGGCTGTAGCACGTATGATGGCACATATTACCTATTTGTCAGAAGATGCATTAAACCGAAAATTTGGACGGAGATTGCAAGAAACAATGATAGATTCTTCGTCACCAATTTTCGGGGAAATGTTTCAGGTAGAAAGCTATTTGCATTATCAGGGATCGAATTTTGTAAGACGTTTTGATGCAAATTCTTATGTGACAATCTCCCGGGCAATGGATTGGTTTGATTTGTCCCAAGCTTATGATGGGGATCTGGTCAATGCATTTTCACAGGTTAAATCCAGATTTTGTGTTATCAGTTTTTCTTCTGACTGGCTTTTTCCCACTTCACGGTCAAGAGTGATAGTCAAGGCATTAAATCGTGTTGGAGCCAAGGTTTCTTTTGTTGAAATTGTAAGTGATAAAGGGCATGATGCCTTCTTGTTGGATGAACCGGATCTTGATCATGTAATCAGCGGTTTTCTGGCAGGAATTAAAAGACAGAGGCAATTGGAAAATAATGCGTCTTGATCAATGTTGTATTGTTGACATGATTCAGCAAAATTCAACAATACTGGATATTGGATGTGGTGATGGTACATTAATTGATTATCTGTGCTGTAATCATCAATGTGATGCACGAGGAATAGAGTTGGATATGTCCTGTGTTACCAAGGCGGTAAGTAAAGGCTTATCTGTAATTCAGGGAAACGCAGATTTTGACTTGCAGAATTATCCCACGGATGGTTTTGATTATGTCGTATTATCGAGGACTCTACAGGCGGTTAATCGCCCACGTGAAGTTTTGCAACAAATGTTGCGAATAGGACGGTATGCTATTGTTTCATTTCCAAATTTTGGCCATTGGATTGTAAGAATGCAACTGCTTCTTAAAGGACATATGCCCATGACAAAAGTATGGGGAACCCATTGGTTTGAGACGCCGAATATTCATCCCTGTACCTTAACAGATTTTGTATCACTATGTAAACAAGAGGGATATCATATTAGTCAGTGGATGGCTATTGATGATCATGGCGAGGGGGAAAAGGCCCCCTGGCGACGTTCAATACGTTTGGCCAATTTTTTTGGGGAACAGGCCTTATTTTTGCTGACACGTTGATTAAATGAGACAATCAATGCAACTGTTACATATCTGATATTATATTGATTATATATAAACAAAATTGATATTCATTGGATTAGTTAACAGAGTATTTTAGATTTCTATTTTTATGTCATGAATTGGTTAATAGAATTGACGGGGTTGGATAATATTACTCTATCATTTACATTACATCATGGTTTTGTAGAGTCATATTTCTTATGAGTACGAATAAAATTTTTAGAATAATTTTTTAATATTTGATTGAGGTTTAAAAGAAGTAATGCGAGACTTGGATCGGTCTTCTGAAAGTCATATTTTTGTTGAAAAACATCATTCCCCTTTAAAGATATCATTTCATGGATGGATAAAAATTATAATGGCGACCATTCATACACTAATTGATGGTCCATATATGCTGGTTGCAGCTGGTTGCGCATTTTTTTCTACCTTGTCGCTATTTCCTTCTATAAGTAGCTTGATTTCCATTTATGGGCTGGTTTTTGATCCACAAACGGTTGAGCCACAACTGGAATTTCTACAACATTTTTTCCCCCCGAATGTTTATGTTTTTTTACAGGAAATGATTAACAGTATTGTCGAGCAAACCCATTCCACTTTAACAATACAATTGGTTGTTTCCATTTTGTTCGCTCTTTGGTCTGCATCCATTGGGACAAAGGGTTTGGTTACGGGGCTAAACGTTGCCTATAATACGCATGAGACACGGAGTTTCTTGAAATTTCAGGTTCTATCTGTTGTTTTGACATTCTGCGCTATTTTGGGAACGATTATGACCCTTGCGGTTATTGTTGCTTTACCGGCAATTTTGAATATTTTGCCATATCAATTTCTAAATATTCTTACAGATTACTTTCCTGCTTACAATATGGTGAGAATAAGTAGTAACATTATTGTTTTTCTTTTTGCAACGTGGACTTTTGCTTTATTTTACCGTTTTGGGCCCTGCCGTTCCAACGTGCATTGGCGTTGGACATGTCCAGGCGCTTTTATCGCCACAATTTTATGGTTGTTGGCTGCCTTTTCTTTTTCTTATTACGTTGCCCATTTTGCAAATTTTACAAGTACTTACGGCCCATTGGGAACCGTGGTTGCTGTTATGATGTGGTTTCTGGTTTCCTGCTATGTTGTTCTGGTTGGCGCTCAGTTCAATGCCCAGATAGAAGGATATATTTTAGATAGAAGCGAGGCTTCTAACAAGATACCATAGTCATAGAAAATTATTGGGGAGTTTCAGCAACTTCGATATTATTCAGGGGTTTAATTGTTACATGGGCAGTTCCCCGGCTTAACATGCCAATTTTTGCTGCAGCAGCTTTTGATAGATCAATAATGCGATGTTTTACGAAAGGGCCACGATCGTTAATGGTGACGATGACTGAGTGCCCTGTATCTTCTGATTTAACCAACACTTTGCTTCCCAAAGGAAGGGTAGGATGAGCTGCGGTAAAATTCTGGTTGTTGAATGTTGAGCCAGAGGCTGTTTTACGTCTTTGCGTATGTCGCCCACCGTACCAGCTGGCAATACCGCTTTGAAAAGCTGTTTCATCTGTACTGATGATCATGTCTGCAGGATGTCTATTTTTGTGAAGAGTGTAGGGCATCACTCTTTTCTTTAATTTTCGAATCCGGTGAGAGGTGATCTTATGAGAACCGGAGTTAGCATATACTTGCATGGATTGAACATTTAATCCGATAACAAGTGACAAAGCCAGTAATTTATTTCGACGTTTCATATACCCTGTTTATTATAGCGTTTTTTAATCATAATGATTAAGAAAACTACCATAATTCCTTTAAGTTAATATAAACCATGTTAAAAGCTAGAGAAAAAAAATGGCAAAAAAATGAAAAGATTTGCTTTTGTAACTTTACGCTAATACAATTGACGCACATATGGCAAATAATTTGTTTAATCTATTGTTTCTGGCTGAAATGATATAAATAAACATAGTTTATCAAAAAATTAAGAGAAAATTTAATTAATTTGTTGACTGTTTATAAGAGAGGCTTTTTAAATTCATATAGTGTTAAACCTGATTAAAGGCATGAATAACTAGTGATGGAATTGCCCCTCGTATATGTTTTGAATGGTCCTAACTTAAATATGTTAGGAATGCGTCAGCCAAATGTGTATGGTCATGCAACCTTGGATGATGTAGAACAAATCTGTATTCAAAATGCAGAACAGCTCGAAATAGCAATTGATTTTCGCCAATCCAATGATGAGGGGGAACTTGTTTCTTGGATTCAGGAGTGTAGGGGAAAAGCAAAGGGAATTATCATTAATGCAGGAGCATATAGTCATACTTCTATAGCAATTTTAGATGCTTTACTGGCAGTTGATTTACCTGTTATAGAGGTACATATATCAAATATTTACCGCCGGGAATCATTTCGGCATCATTCTTATGTTTCTCATGCGGCGACAGGGGTAATCTGTGGATTGGGTATTCAGGGTTATGCCTTGGCTTTGGCTGCGTTGGCAAATCTTATATTGGAAGAGGATAGTTGATGAGCAAAATGCTCGTAGATGTAGAAGTTATTCGTAAATTGGCTGATATTTTAACTGAAACAGGGTTAACAGAAATCGAGGTTTCCGAAAAGGATCAGCATATTCGCGTCGTAAAGAATATTACCGTTAACGCAAGTCCAGTAACAGCTCCCGTTTCCATGGCTCCTGTCATGAATTCCGCGCCTGTGCCTGTAACGGTTAATAATGATGATGCCAAACAGGAAGAAGATCTCTCTAAACATCCTGGCGCGCTGCTAAGTCCAATGATTGGTGTTGCCTATTTAACGCCGGAACCTTCTGCCCCCCCTTTTGTAACTGTTGGACAAGAGGTTCAGTCTGGACAGATCATCATGCTTATTGAAGCGATGAAAACGTTTAATCAAATTCGTGCCCATAAATCAGGAAAATTGACGCGTATGCTTGTTAATTCCGGTGATCCAGTAGAATATGGTGAGGTTCTGGCGGTAATTGAATAAAATGTTTTCAAAGATTTTAATCGCGAATCGTGGAGAAATTGCTCTTCGTATTTTACGGGCATGTCGTGAAATGGGAATTAAAACCGTTGCTGTGCATTCAACTGCGGATACAGATGCAATGCATGTGCGTTTGGCAGATGAAAGCGTATGTATTGGTCCTCCTTCAGTCACAGACAGTTATTTGAATAAGAGGGCAATTTTATCTGCAGCAGCCATCACAGGAGCCGAAGCAATTCATCCCGGTTATGGTTTTCTTTCCGAGAATGCAGATTTTGCCGAACTGGTTGAAGAGCATGGATTTGTTTTTATTGGTCCTTCTGCCCAGCATATTCGTATGATGGGTGATAAGATCCAGGCCAAAACAACCATGAAGAAATTCAATGTTCCTCTGGTTCCAGGTTCAGATGGGGCCCTGTCAGATCTTGCTACAGCAAAAGAGGTTGCAAATAAGATTGGTTATCCAGTTTTGATCAAGGCTTCTGCTGGGGGTGGAGGTCGCGGCATGAAAGTTGCCTCTACAGAAACAGAGCTGGAAGAGGCGTGGCAGGTTGCAAGGGCTGAAGCAAAAATGGCTTTTGGTAATGACGAAGTTTATATGGAAAAATATTTGGATAAACCTCGTCATATAGAAGTTCAGATTATTGGCGATCAACATGGTAATGTCTTATTTTTGGGTGAGCGGGACTGTTCTTTGCAAAGACGGCATCAAAAAGTGTTGGAAGAAGCTTTGTCTCCTTGTCTAACTGTAAAGGAACGTGATTTTATTGGTAAAGTTGCCACCCATGCCATGCAGCAATTAGGATATAAAAATGCCGGTACGCTTGAATTTCTTTATCAGGATGGACAATTTTGTTTTATTGAGATGAATACGCGTTTACAGGTTGAACATCCTGTTACCGAACTGGTTACCGATGTTGATCTTGTTGCAGAGCAAATTCGTGTGGCTGCAGGTGAAAAATTAAAATTAAGCCAAAAAGACATTCAGTTTAAAGGACATGCAATAGAATGCCGTATTAATGCCGAGGACCCTGAAAATTTTGTACCCAATCCTGGAAAAATCGAAGTTTTTCATTCTCCAGGTGGACTGGGGGTTCGTTTGGATAGCGCTTTATATGTTGGTTATACTATTCCACCATATTATGATAGTATGATTGCCAAATTAATTGCCTATGGACATGACAGGGCAACCGCAATTGCAAGAATGCAAAGAGCATTGGAGGAAATGGTTGTGACAGGTGTAAAAACAACCATTCCATTACAGCAGAAAATATTGGCAGATAAAGAGTTCCAGAAAGGTGACTATACCATTCATTGGCTGGAACATTTTATTGAGAAAAATAAAGCTGAATATAATTGAAGCTTTATTCATTATAAGTGATTGCTGAAAATAAGGGGACGTCAATTTTTTCGCGTCCCTTTAAATTTTTTAGTTCAATTAAGGCAGCTGCTCCGATGATATTGGCACCAGTTTTACGTAAAAGTTTAATAGCGGCCTGCAACGTTCCACCAGTTGCGAGCAAGTCATCAATAATAACAACGCGCTGTCCGGGCTTGATTGCATCTTCCTGAATATGGATACAATTTTGTCCATATTCCAAATCGTAATCAATTGAAATCGTTTTTCCAGGCAATTTGCCGGGTTTACGAATCATTATCATTCCACAGCCTAATGCTGTTGCAAGGGGTGATGCACTAACAAATCCTCTTGATTCAATTCCGGCAATTAGATCGGGTTGCCAAGCTGCAATTCCATGTGCCATACGTGCAGAAGCAATCTGCCAGGCATCAGCATTGCGTAGAAGTGTGGAGATATCGTAAAATAATATGCCTTCATGAGGATAGTTAGGAATAGTACGAATATATTTTTTTAAATCTATATTGGTGGGCGGTGTGAAATCTGTTTGATTAGGTGCGTTGCTCATTTCTAACAATCATTAATAAATTTAACATAAACCATTCATGTTTTAAAAGGTTCAAATACGTCACGCAATAAATTTATTGATCTTATGAATGTAGGTTATTTTTCTGCCAGTTTTTTTTTCTTTTTTCACAAAACTTTTCCACAAAAGGCATTAATCGTAGGATAAAATATGGTTTTAGCATCAAAAGTTTAGTTTGCAATCCTGACCATTTGGGAATGTAATATTCCAATCCTTTTTTCTTGAGGGCTTTCATAATTGTTTTACAGACAATTTCGGGTTCAAGAGGTGGAGAGCAGAAATTAAGCAAAGACCCTCCATTTTGCATTTCATTATGAAGCATTTGCGTGTCAATGGCGCCAGGAAAAATGGATGAAACATATATTTTCCGGGGACGGAGCTCCATGGCCAACGCCAAGGCAAATCCACGTAAACCATATTTACTGGCAGAATATAATGCGCTGTCTTTTAGGGGGAAAATACCTCCCAATGAATTTATAAAAACAATTGAGCTTTTTTTACGCATAAGCGGAAGTAAGCCTTTGGTCAAAAAAATGGCTCCATTAAGATTTACCTGAAGTTGGTTAAGTATTAATTGATCACTTAAATTTGAAAACGAACCTGGATAAATATTTCCTGCACAATGGATTAAAGCATTAATGTGATGGAATTGTTTTTTAATATCCTCACATAAATACTGTATTTCATTAAGATGAGAAATATCGCAAATACGAATAATGACTTTATCTCCATAATGTAGAGAAATTTGTTCTAATTGCGCAAGATTTCTTGCAATCATAATAATTTTGTAATGTTCTTCTAAAAGGTAAGAAACAAGTTTTTTGCCCAACCCCCCGGTTGCTCCAGTAAGAACAGCGATTTTATTAGATTGTTTAAAAATATTTAAATTCATTTAGATAAATCTCAAACTTAAAAGGTCATTATACTAAGTTATAGAATACTATTTAATTAAGTATAACATAATATTTTAAAATATAAGATATTTAGGTTTATATAGCGTAATTAATCAAACTTGTTTATTTTTACCATAAAATAATTTTATGAATTAAATGTTATAAGAAGTATCGAGCAATGAATAAAATTGTTGTTTTAACTGGAGCCGGGATCAGTCAGGAATCGGGCCTTGATACGTTTCGTGATGCTAATGGCATCTGGGCGAAATATAATATGGAAGAAGTTTGCACCTTGGAAGGATTTAAGAAAAATCCTGAAAAATTACATGAATTTTATAATCAGTTACGTTCGAATTTGCCTAAATATTTACCCAATGCCGCTCATATTGCCTTGGCGAAACTTGAACAGGCTGTCTTGAAAAAAGAAATTGAAGCTGAATTGGTTTTGATAACGCAAAATATTGATGATTTACATGAACGTGCCGGGAGCCGTTTTCTTTATCATATGCATGGAGAATTGTACAAGATAAGATGCACAACATGTGATCGACGTATGGAATGGCATAAGTCATGTTTTCCATATACATCTTGTCCATATTGTCATGCTGTGACATTACGGCCAGATATTGTATGGTTTGGGGAAATGCCTTATTATATGCAAGAAATTGGAAGGGCATTATCAGATTGTAACTTATTTGTCGCCATTGGTACTTCCGGTGTAGTCTATCCGGCTGCTGGGTTTGTAAACGAAGTACAGGGGCGAGCGAAAACAATCGAGTTAAATCTGGAACATTCTATGGGCACATCAAATTTTGATGAATCCTGGCAAGGTTCAGCAACAGAATTGGTTCCCGAATTTGTCAATTATTTATTAAACGCCTATCAGAAATAAGGGAAAAGAATGACTGACTCTTTAAACCGTCTTTTGAAAGAGGTTCGGGCTTGTCATATCTGCAGGGATTTACCTTTGGGTCCAAAACCCATTTTGCAGGTAGGTTCGTCTAAAGTGCGGTTGTTAATCACTGGACAGGCGCCAGGTACACGTGCACATGAAACGGGAATAACGTTTAATGATCCTTCGGGGGATCGTTTGCGTGAATGGATGGGAATTAACCGATCCTTATTTTATAATGATCAATTGATTTCAATTATTCCAATGGGATTTTGTTATCCAGGCAGTTATGAAAGAGGTGGGGATTTACCTCCTCGTAAAGAATGTGCGCCACAATGGAGAGCCAAACTTTTGAAATTATTGCCTAATATTGAATTGACCCTTCTGGTTGGATCTTATGCACAAAATTATGTCTTGGGAAAAGGAAGCCTAACAGAACGAGTTAAGAATTTTCGGGATTATTTACCTAATTTTTTGCCTCTTCCTCATCCTTCATGGCGGACAAGAATTTGGGCAAAAAAGAACCCTTTTTTTGAAACGGAAGTTTTACCAGAGTTGAAAAAAAGGGTTTGCGATATTTTGAATTTAGACATGAAATCTTAAATAATTATTTAATAACTTATTATATTAAATATAAGGAAACTATATATTGGCTGAAGTTGAAAAATAATTATTTTATAGCCAACTTATAATTTTTCCAACATTTTGTATATGAATTTTAGATTGTTCTTTTTTGGATAAAAGATTATATGCCAAGATAAAATCTGCATAGGTTATATCTTCACTATTTTGATATAAGTAATTATAAAAACTGTATAGATCATGTACAGAATCAGGTGAAACATTGAAATTAATTTCTAAATCCTTTGATTTCAGTTGAAGGTATTCCCATTCCTTACAAATGTTTCTGTTGGCGTCTACATCTCCAAAAAAACCTGATTCAGGATTTAATGACATAAATTTTTTAGAATAAGGTGTTTGTAATGAGTAATATGGTGTATCATTAACTGGTTGAATTGAAAATTGATAGGTAGAGGAAAATTTATTTAAAAATTTAATAATGAAAGGAATAGTGGATATAGAATTACTTTCTTTATAAAATAGATAAATCAAATTTGGTTTATGATTATATATAATACCGTATATTGGTATCATATTTTGAATATCTTCAAAATTAAATAAATATCCTTCTCGCATATGTAAAGCTAGATACCGTTCTTTTGTTGAGCAAAGGCTAAAACAACTTGTTTGTTTGTTGTTGGATTTTTTCTTGTTAAAAGATCCCGTAATTTCAAATATATAACGATATACACATTCTTGTTTAAGAGTTACTAATATTTCGTTGGCTTTTTTTATAAAATCTTTTCTTTCCTGATGTTCTATATCATTTCTATTGAAATGTTTCCATCGACCTTCTGAATTTATTAAATCTGTATTTAAACGATTTTGAATTCTAATTATATAGTCTTCCATTGATCGATTAATATAATGGTTGATGCATGCATTATTCCAAATAACAGTATCACTATCCGCACGTTTATCTTGAATAGATTCTCCATATGCATTTGCATAATTTTGTGGGACTGTTTTAAAATGATGGGGATTTGTATATTCAAATGAATAATCTTTAGGCCTTATAAAACATTTTGTTAATAATGTATCAGAAAAGTTTTTATCACAGTGCTTAGTATAAGCTTCGTAAGTAGGAATCTTGCTTTTTAAAACTCTGTCAGAGTTTCCATAAATTCTCCAATTTAAAGAAACACCATTATAGTTTGAAAATTTTTCAAGAAAATCCTGTATAGATAGGTCGTGTTCTAGTGATACATATTCATCGGCATCTAAAAATCCAATCCAGTCATATTCTTGATCCAATGCTTTTCGACAAGCGTCTTCGAATGCATTAGCTTGTCGATCATAAAAATAAGGCATATTAGCAGGATTTGTTAGTTCAATTTCAATGTTATATATATTAGAAACAGTTTTTAATATTTCATAAGTGCCATCTGTTGAATGATCATCATAAATAAAAAATTTATCGATACCGATAGCAAGATGCCAAGAAATCCATGATAAAATGTTTGGATTTTCATTTTTAAGAAATAAAGCGAGACAAATTTTCATATTTAAATAACTTCTTTTAGAAAAATAAAAATAATACTATAATAATATCAAAAAATTAATTATTTTTTTAAATTTTTCTTAATGTTAAGTTATTAATATTTATGTATATTGTCTATTTGTCACCCTTTTCTGAGGAAGATTTGTTATTGGATAACTGATTTATATTATTTAGATATTCAGATAAGATGTTATTTCTTACTGCATCTGTATTTGCCAGATAATTTGTATAACAAACAATGGTCATGACTAAAGAGCTTTCTGTAATGTTATCAACCCATATATAGGGTTTCGGATCATCTAGAACATCTTTTTGTTTTTCCATGATTTTCATGATTAACGTGCGTGCTTGATCCAATTGTTGAATGGTAATTACAGGTAATTTAAATGAAACCAGACCCATATGACGTCCACGGGTGGCATTCTGAACAGAAGATGTGATAATTTGTGAATTTGGAACAATTAGGGTTGAAAAATCTGACAAACGAATTTCGGTAGCTCTTACTTTGATGCTCATTACCACTCCTTTAACACCATTTATGATAACCGTATCCCCTATGCGGACGGGTCTTTCAGCGAGAAGGATAAGACCGGAAACAAAATTCTGGACAATGGCTTGTAAACCGAAACCAATACCGACAGAAAGAGCGCTGACAATCCAGGTAATGTTTTGAGTTGTTACCCCAAGGATGGATAAATCAATAATGGCGACAACGACCCAACAGCAATAATTGAAAATTGTATCAATTGAATTACAGGTTGCATTATCCAGACTGGTTTTTGGGAAGAAGTTTTTATTTAACCAGTTTCTGACAATTCTTATACAATATATACCAATGAAAAATACCAAGATTGCCTCGGCGATTGTTGAAAAGGAAAATGTAAAGTTACCTATTTTTTGGTTGGTTAGGGTGGTTGTTAAATGTTGGATGAAGACGACCAGATCAAAATTGCCGGGGGAAATAATGGAAACAATTGTCAGAATGACAGTTGTTAGTGTGATGACACCGGTAATGATGGTTGATAATTGTTCCATGCTTTGAGGTTTTATGCCTAAAAGTTGTATTTTTTTACCCAGCCAGCGATCCGGATCAAAGATGAGGTTTGTTATATCATTCAAAAGTATTCTTAAAAGACTTAAAGTACTGAAAACCAGAATTACCCAATTAAGCCATACACACATTGAATAACCCAAATGGATGTATCCTGTTAGGATGGCAACAATAGAGATGATACAGAATAATGGGAGCCCGATTGCAACGATAAGAAGTGTGATATCCGGACTTTGATTATTTTGTGCTGAATGAAGTTTGATTCTTTTCTGACCTACTTCGCGAAGCTTTATGGGAATGGATAAAAAAAGGATTGAGGCGACACAGGCAAAAAAACCATTGCATAATTGCTGTGCTATAATACTTACACCACTAACATTATTGATATAACGGACAATTCCAAGAAGCAGGATAATGGCCATATAAATATTGGGTAGAATATTGATTGAATGCGCAACTTCATCACCAATGGGCAATAACCGCCATTGTGGATTTTTTACAGCAAGAAAACCTCGATAAAGTCCAAAGATGAAACCGCAAAAATAAAGTTGGTGAATTATGTTTTGTGCAAAAGCATAGGCTTGTGGGCTGATCGTATTGTGGTTATTAATGGTTACCAAAATGAGTGTGGCAGATAATCCTGCGGTAAGAGAGGCTATTATTGCTGAACACAGCGTCATTAAACTGCGTCTAAGACGTGTGGGGGGAATGAATTTTTCTGTGAACTGTACCAGTCCTTTTTCAATAAGAGGACGTAGGATGAAAATTAACAGAATAGCGCCAAGAAAACCTGCAAGCATTGTAAGACGGCTTCCCCAGCCATCTTGCCATGTTTTGGTGAATAAACTGCCAAAATCAGAATATAGTTTATTTATGCGGGAACTGTCATCATCGTAATGAATGGCAATTTCATGCCAAAAATTATAACCTAGGGGGGAGGATATGCGGGTAAATAACTGCACCTGTTGAATCTTGGATAAAGCCTGCTGAATTTGTGCAACCTGACTATTGGCTTCCAAGGATATGATTGTTGCCTGCTGAATTTTTGCGCTAAGATCATTTCTATTTTGAATAAAGGATTTTTGTCGATCATTTAAATTTTTAATATCATCTTTATTTTTATCACTTCCTGTATTTTGGATAACGTTATCCAGTAGCTTTAAAGCCTGATTATATCCCTTCAGACGAGGGGTCAAATCAGTTACAATCACATCGGCCGAGGTGGATATCGATCGTGCTTGATTCAGCAGATTTTTGAATTGTGTAAAATCTTCAGAATGCTGAAGGTTTTGTAAGCTTTTATTAATATTTCCCAATTGTTTTATAAGCTTATTTAAAATTGGTTGAGTTGTTGTATCGGGAATATTGAGAAAAACAGGTGTATTTGAAGGGGTTGATGAGGAAATAAGAGAGTTGGCTGCTTCTTGCGCGTGGGTATTTTGTATAGATATTATTCCAAAGGAAAGGAAAAGATTAAATAATAGGTATTGCACTATTTTCATAGAAGCAGCTCCAAGTTTAAAGGCAAATTTGTTTTATTTTATAACGACTTGGTAAAGTAAACTATAAAAATATGTAAAAATATTGTTTTTTTGTACGAAATAAGGCGAAAATGATTTTTTTGGAATGAATTATATGGGAATTGTTAGTAAAATGTATTCTCAAACATTGCTTTATTACAATAAAAACATAATTTCTGAATGAATTAATGATAGCAAACAATCTGATTTATACGTTAACCGCCCCTTATCAGTTTCAGCAAGAAATTCGAAAAAGTATATTTTTGGCACATGCTGTGCCCGTCTATACAGAAATGCAGGTTGGAGAATGGTTGCAACGATTAAAAATACCAGAGGCAACACATAATTGCTGGGCTTATCGTATAGGACAAAATTATAAAAGCAATGATGATGGTGAACCTTCCGGAACAGCAGGGCGACCCATTTTACAAGTTATAGAAAGACAGAATTTTGATTGTACACTAGTAATAGTTATTCGATGGTTTGGCGGTATTAAGCTAGGCGCAGGCGGTCTTATTCGGGCCTATAGTGGAACTGCGGCTGAATGTTTACGTCAGTCTTCCTCCAAATTATATATTCCTAAAAAAGAAATCATAATTGTCTGTTCTTTTTCAGATTATGCTTTGGTAAAAGCCCGTATTGGAGAATATCAAGCAGAAATTGCCATGGAAAATTTTGAATCCATGGATGTGGAGTGTCATCTTGTCGTACCTGAAGAACAGTATTTGGCTTTGAAGCAGCGTTTACTTGATCTGACAAGGGGACAGATATTGATAGAGGATATTATATAGTTAAAGATCGGTGATAAAATACAGGAGGAGAGATGATTTCCTGATCCTTGGGGTATAAGGATCAGTTACGTTTGTATTGACAAAAATTAGAAATCTGTTCCCCCGACGGTCAGGCCGGAAAGTTTAAGGGATGGCTGTCCAACTCCAACCGGTACGCCTTGACCAGCCTTGCCGCAAGTTCCCACCCCTTTATCTAATTCAACTTCATTGCCAATCATTGTGATTTTGGTAAGGGCATCTGGACCATTTCCAATCAGGGTGGCCCCTTTAACTGGATGGGTGACCTTTCCATTTTCTATCAGATACGCCTCTGAAGTAGAGAAGACAAATTTACCAGAGGTAATATCAACCTGACCACCGCCAAAATTGACAGCGTAAAGACCTTTTTTGGTGCTTTTAATCATATCGTCCAACGTATCTTTTCCAGCCAGCATAAATGTATTGGTCATACGAGGAATTGGCGCACAGGCAAAAGATTCTCTACGTCCATTTCCCGTTGATGGTTTATTCATCAGACGGGCGTTCAAACGGTCATAAAGTAATCCTGTCAAAATGCCATCCTCGATCAGGTTTGTCCGTTGAGTTGGAGTTCCCTCATCATCAATATTAAGACTTCCCCGTCGTTCAGAGAGGGTGCCGTCATCAACGACATTAACCCCTGGAGCTGCAATTCTTTTACCCATTAAACCGGCAAAAGCAGAGGTTCCCTTGCGATTGAAATCACCTTCTAATCCGTGGCCGATAGCCTCATGTAACAAAATACCAGGCCATCCAGACCCGAGAACGACATCCATTTCACCGGCAGGTGCAGATTTACTTTCCTGATTGATTAGGGATTGATGCAAGGCTTCATGAACAGCATTTTTCCAAATATTTTCCTGTGTAATATGATCATAACCATAGCGTCCACCACACCCATAGGAACCTATTTCTCGACGTCCATTTTTTTCTGTTATGATGGTAACATTAAGTCGAACCAGAGGACGGATGTCAGCAACACGGAACTGACTGGTCCGGATAATTTGAATGGCCTGCCATTCTGCCGATAGGGATGCGCTTACCTGAACGACATGAGGACTTTTTGAACGGGCATAAGCATCAATTTCATGAAGCAAATGAGCCCGATCGGCAAATTTACCTTGATGAAGTGGGTTGTCAGGGTGATAAAGCTGATGATTGGTCAGGACAGGTTTATCACTGATTATAGATTCATGATCTGATTTCAATTGGCTAACAGTTTCACTGGCACGTTTTAAGGCTTTATCACTTAATTCATTGGAAAAAGCAAATCCTGTTTGAGTATCCAAGACTGATCGTAGGCCAAATCCAGAAGTGATATCTGTTGTCGCGGTTCGAATGGTTCCATCATCAATACTTATCATTTCACTTTCACGATATTCAAGAAATAGTTCTCCATCATCCATGGAAGAAAGGGTCTGATGAATGGATTTTTCTGTCTTATCCCGATCCAGCTGGGTTTTCTGTGGATTAAAAAATATAGAATCTGTCAGGGTCAAGGCATTGATGGGATCAGTCATAAATAATAGCTTTCAAGAGGATCAAAATAAAAAATGTTAGTTATGATAATGATTTATTTTTACGCATATGATGTAGGGCAATCGTAACTGTTGTCAATAAAACGATTGCAAAGGCTTGATGAACGGTGCCTGCCCAGACAGGAACAACAAGCAATAATGTTGTAACCCCCAGGGCGTATTGGATAAGGACAGCCCATCCCATTGCCATAAAGCTGTCCTTGGTCGCCTTGTCCAATGAGGATTTCAGACCTGTCATAACGGTTATTAGAATCATTATGCCCGTAAATGTTGCCAGGAGCCTATGATTGAATTGAATGGTTGAAATATTTTCAAACCAGTTTAGCCAGAAAGGGGATAGTCTATTATAATCAGCAGGAATCAGGTGGCCGTTCATTAGGGGAAAACTGTTAAAGGAATGACCCGCATGGGTTCCTGCAGTAAAACCACCGGCAACAATGGTGACTAGCAATAAAATGAAATCTGTTTTCAATAAGGTTTTAATAAATTTTATGGCTGGATTTTGGGTCAGTGGATTGGGAACAGGGTGGCGTAATGAAAGGGCTGTCCATAAAATAGCGATATAGAGAATAATGGCGCAGGCTAGATGCAAAACGAGACGGACCGGTTCAACCGCGGTACTGTTTGCTCTGAATCCAGAATGAACCATGAACCAGCCAATACCGCCCTGTAATCCACCGAGAATAAAAAAAATGAACAGGCGCAGAGCCAGTTGTTTTGTGATCATTTTTTTATAAATAAACCAGATTAAGGGTAAAATGAGAACCAGACCTATTAATCTTCCCAGAAAACGATGGCTCCATTCAGCCCAGAAAATCTGTTTAAATCCATCCAGTCCAAACCCATTGTTAAGAATTTGATATTGTGGAATGGTTTTATAAAGATCGAATTCCCGAACCCATTCTGCGTGGCTTAGAGGGGGGATGATACCAGTGATTGGACGCCAATCCATGATGGACAGACCGGAACCCGTTAGTCGTGTATATCCCCCAAGGGCTATCATGCAAAGAAGCATAAAGCAGATGAGGAACAGCCACGTTGAAATTGATTTATTGTTTTGCATGAGTAAAGAGATTCTAAATAAATGATAAAGGGTATCGTTTTAAAGAAAAGTGAGATATTGTGTTTTTTTTAGTCCTATAAGAAGGTTTTTGCAAGTCAAGCCTTTCATAAGGTCAATAATTTAGTTGTGTTATGAAAAGAAATAAAAATTTAACTCAATACAAAACACTAATTGGTCAAGTAATAAAACCATTATGTATGGTTTTTGGAATTGTTATTGTTCTTTTACTTGCTCGTTATTTTCACGGCTTTGATTTGTTTTTAAATGATCATACGTTATTAAGGCGTGGGATAAAAGGTCCCCTGATTTTCTTATCCATTGCCATCATTATGTGCATGGTCGGTTTTCCAAGACAGCTTGTCTGTCTGACGGCTGGGGTGGTATACGGTTTTTGGTTGGGTATTTTTTACGCCACGATTGCGACTGTCATAGGAGCGTTATTGGCCTATAACTGGGCCCGGTGGCTGGGACGTGAATGGGGGAAAAAATATCTTTCCCATGCAAAACTAAAAAAAATTCATCATTTTATTCAAACAAACCCTTTTCATACCGTTCTTATCTGCCGTTTGATGCCTGTGGGCTCTTCCGTTCTGTTGAATACCATGGCTGGTATAGTTGGTATTTCCGTTATGCCTTTTATCTGTGCCACTTTTCTGGGAAGCTTTCCACAAACGGTTGTTTTTGTTTTACTCGGCGGCGGAATTCGGATTGGCCATTTTGGGCAAATTACGTTAAGTTTACTTTTATTGACTGTTTCAATACTTGCTGGTTTGATTTTAATGAAACGTTCTTTTAACAAAAAAGATGATTTATTATTGCCTGAATAATTATAAAATCATTATAATTTCCTTAGGATATTTCAAGGAGGCTATTGATGTTAAAGCTTTATACAATTCCAGGCGCTTGTTCAACAGGATGTCATATTGCCCTATATTGGTGCAAAGCTGATTTTGACTTTGAAATTGTTGATCATGATGGTTTAAAAAAGGATGAATTTCTTAAATTGAATCCATCAGGTCAGGTGCCCGTATTGGTTGATGATCGGTTTGTGCTGACTGAAAATGTCGCCATCATGAATTATATTGCGGATTCTTTTCCACAAGGGAAGCTGCTCGGAGATGGTAGTAAGCAACAAAGGGCAGTGGCTTTGCGTTGGTTGGCTTTTGTAAATTCCGATATTCATCCTGTATTCGGTTTGATTTTTGGAGGACAACAAATCAGCGGCGATCAAAAAGTGATTGAAATCCTTGATACTGCCGCTCGTAAAAAACTTCATAAATTATACGGTCAGGTTGATAAACAACTGGCGGAAAAGGAATGGATCGCGGGTTTCCGTAGTGTGGCAGATCCATATTTATTCATGACCTTGACCTGGGTTCAAAATCTAAAAATAGATATTTCGAGTTATAAGAATCTGTTGCAGTTTTATATGAGAATGCAAAAAGATGATGGGGTTCTTGCTGTTTTCAAGGCGGAAGGTATTCCGAATTTCATTTAATGTCCAAATAAGGTATGATGAAAATGAAATTTCATTTTCATCATTTTGGAAAATTATTTTATCCATTATTTGACAAGATTAATTTTTGCATATTTTATAATCTTTTCATCGTTCAATAGATAAAGCTCGTCAATTAATCCGATTTGCAGACTGCCGGGGGCGTTGATATGTTGCATAGCGATATCGGCGGCAATGCCAATAAAAGCCATTGCCGCGGAACAAGCATATAGGGTGTTTTTTTCAACAGCCAGGCATGCTGCGGTGATGGCGGTTGCTGCACAACCAGATCCTGTTACTTTGGTTAAGAGAGGGTGGCTGTTTCTTACGGAGACACTCTCTTTTCCGTTGGTGATATAATCTGTTTGGCCACTGATTGACACAGTGGTTTTATAAGATAAGGCCAGTTGTTTAGCGGCTTCCAGTGCATCATGAGAGGAATCAAGACTATCCACTCCATGGCCCTGTGTTCGAAGAGATGTATTTTGATGATAATGGTAAAGACTGATAATTTCTGACGCATTTCCTCGAATGGCATTGGGGAAATTCTGTAAAAGACTGAGCGTTGTTTTAGCTCGATAAAGAGAGGCACTGATGCCCACCGGATCGAGTATCCATGGAATGTTTTGCTGGTATGCGGTACGACTGGCCAACTGCATGGAGCGTAATTGGGGTGTTGATAAAGTCCCGATATTGATAACCAGAGCGTTGGATTTTTGAACGAATTCCTCAACTTCCTCCTCCGCATTGGCCATGGCGGGTGATGCGCCAAGCCCAAGTAAAATATTTGCGGTAAATTGGGTTGCAACCTGATTGGTTATATTGAGGATAAGTGGATTTTTTGCGCGTATGGCATGAAGAGTGGAAATTAGGATATTGGGTTCGATCATGATAATACAAAGTTTTTGTTTTATAGGTTATGGTTTATGAATGGAGATTATAGACTATTTCGTTGCAAAAGATATCTGCCTTACGTAATCTAGAGATAATAATGTCTTTTAAAATTTGAGAGAATAATAAAGTGGATCTTGGTCTAAAAAATAAAAAAGTGCTTATTAGTGGCGGTTCCAAAGGAATTGGATTGGCGATTGCCCAAAAATTTATTGATGAAGGTGCGTTTGTCAGTATTTGTGCCAGAAATCAGCAAGGTATCGATAAGGCTATTCTGCAATTGGGTGACCGGGCCATGGGCATGACTGTTGATATTAACAAGGCGGATGAAGTTGAAAGATGGATCAAGGAAAGTCATAAAAAGATGGGTGGGCTTGATCATGTGGTGGCGAATGTAAGCGCTCTTGCCTCGGGACGGGATCTGCAAACCTGGAAAAAGGCGGTTGATACAGACCTGTTAGGTACCGTTGCCCTGGTTAACGAGACATTGCCTTATTTAACCAAACAGAAAAACGGATCAATTGTTATCATATCCAGTGTTTCCGCTTCTGAAATAGACGTATTTGCTGAACCATATGGTGCCTTAAAGGCTGCCTTGAATCATTATGGCAAATCGGTTGCACTAAGAGTTGCAGAACACAATGTAAGGGTTAATCTTGTTTCTCCAGGAACAATTTATTTTAAGGGAGGGATATGGGATCAAATTGAACGGGAGCAGCCTGAACTTTATAATACAGCCTTGAAGAATAACCCGTTAGGTCGTATGGGAACACCAGAGGATGTGGCCTCAACAGTTGTTTTTCTGACAAGTGAACAGGCAAGTTTTATTACCGGAAGCAACCTTGTTGTTGATGGTGGCATGACAAAACGCGTGTAAAATTATTGATATATTGCCTGTTCCAAGGCCTTTTTAAAATCAAATAGGCGGTATCGGGCAATTTAACCGGTTATATATATTATATTCTTTAAATAAGGTTAACCAATTATTTTAATATCATATGATAGAAATAATGAATTTATCTGAACAATTTATAATATTATGAAAAATTATACATTAATTCAGCAAGTTGTTTTATTTTTAAAAAATAATCCGCATAAACGATTTACCGCGCGTGAAATTGCAATTCAATTAGTTAAAATTTATCCTGATTATTATAAACAAAAAAGACTAAATAGCCAGCAGCGTTTTACCTCGGAAAATTCTTTTATTTCTCAAATTGTTGCTGAAATTGGTTCACGTATTAAAAGGTTAACACAATCAAATGCAGGAATATTGATTTAGGACCAACCTCGACCAAGAGTTTACGAATGGAAAGGTAATTCCAGGCTCAAGAGCAATTTTATAGATAAACTGAAAGATGAAGAAAATGCAGGTAAAGACATTTTAAATTTGCCATTAAAAAAGATGAATTATACGGAAGCTGATCTTTATCCTTTATTGATTGAGTATCTTGGTACGGAATATAATTTAAAATGTGATAGGATCAATGAAAAATTTTCTAAAAAAGGTAAAGGGGAAAATGGCAATAAATGGTTGCATCCGGATATTGTTGCTTTGCAGGCAGTGACTGAAGACTGGAATAGTTTGGTTAAAACTTGTGTACAGTCAGGGGATGCTAAAATGGCTTATCTATGGTCTTTTGAGGTAAAAAAACAGATTTCCCGCTCAACGGTTCGTCAATATTTTTTTCAAGCCGTTAGTAATTCCAGTTGGGCAAATTACGGTTATCTGGTGAGTGCAAGCATTCCAGATGATGGAACGATGAATGAGCTGAGAATGTTGTCGGCTTTACATGGTATTGGGTTAATTATACTTAAAACAGATAATGTAATTGATAGTCAGATAATGATTCCTGCGGCATTTAGAGCAGAGGTGGATTGGTGCTCGGTAAACCGGTTGGTTGAAGAAAATGTGGATATGAGATTGTTTATTCAAAAAGTTGCCAGTTATTATAAAAGCGGTTTGTTACAAAAAACTGGATGGAGTAATGATTTACTAAAAGTTGAGAGTAATTAAATATAAATTATTAATATATATTAATTTAACTATAAAAAACTGATTTGATTAAAATAATTCTTAAATAAATATATAAATATTTTCTAATATGTTATAATTTGCAGAGTAAAAATGAATTTATTCAGTGTTTTATTCATATAAGAGATTTTTCATGAATTTTTATATGTTGGTTTTTGTAAAATTTATTATCGGCTTTGCTGTTGTAATTTTTTATTTTAATCAGTCCGGCAAAACGCAGCTTTCCCAAATGACCCCTATTGATCTGATTGGAAATTTTATATTGGGTGGAATAATTGGGGGGGTTATTTATACAGATAGTATTTCTCTGTCTCGTTATATTGTTGTCTTGATAATTGGCACTCTATTAATGCATTTTCTAAATTATATTGCCAAGAAATTTGATGTTTTCCGTGCCTTGGCCTTGGGTAACACGATTGTTTTTATTAAAAACGGTTCTTTATTAATGGATAATATCCAGGATAAAAAAAATAAAATTGATATTATCAATATTATGTCCAGTTTACATTCCAGAGGCATTGGTTCAATGCAGGAAATATATTATGCCCAAATTGAGCCTAATGGATCGTTGACTGTTAAAAATAAAGAGGAAAAGGATCCTTCCGTCATTTTAATCCTTGATAGCGAGATCAAGGATTGTCCATCCCATTTGTTGGATATAAGTCAAGATACGGTCCAGCATTTACTTGATAAATATTCCTTGAAACTGGAGGATGTTTATCTAGCCGAATACTACGATAAAAAGATCATGTTTGCTTTATATGACGGTAAAAGAATAACTATTCCATTTTATTGAGCATCTATAGTGCTATATAAATTAATTTGAATATTTAAGTTTTTGTTTTTTAGTTTATTTTTGAAAAATGTTTTATTTTATTGGATTTTTAGATGTTTGAAAAACAAAGGTTCTTTGTCTTTTTTATATGTTTATTTATATGTAGTTTTTTTTTAAATTCATTATCTGTCAAAACTGTTTATGGAAATTCAAATGTTCAGAATTCGGGTAATGAACAAATTTTAAAGGTTGTTGACGTATCTGAAATAGACAGGGATGGTTGGGACTGTCTTGCGGTTACTTTTTCATCCCCCCTGAATGAAAACCAGAACTTTGAAGAGATATTGCATCTTTTTGATGCAAAAAAAGGAAAGGTGGATGGCGCCTGGATTTTATCTGAAGATCATCAGGAACTTATTTTTAATCATCTTGAGCCTAACCGGAAACTGGTTTTAACTGTTGATGCTGGATTAAAGGGTAAAGACGCAAAAATTCTCAGAAAAGAATATACGGCCAAAATCACAACAAACGATTTAAGTCCAAATATCAGCTTTGCCAGTCAGGGTTCTTTGTTTCCCGTAAGATTGGCCGAGGGTTTGCCTGTTATAACATTGAATGTAAATCAGGCAAATGTTGAATTCTTCAGAATAAAAAATGACCAGCTTGTCAATTTTTTTGAAGATAAGGAATCTTCCTCAATCTTGTCAAATGACATGATCTCGGCTTTGGTTGATAAGGCGGATCTGATATATACGGGTTCTTTTAAGCTAAATGTAGATAAAAATCATCGTCAGAAAATTTTACTGCCGATTTCTTCCATCAAACCTTTACAAAAAAAGGGTGTTTATTTTGCGGTTATGCGTTCCGCGGGAATGTATAATTACAGTTATCCTGTTACAGTGTTTACGATTTCTGATATTGGCATTTCCGTACATCGTTATCAGGATAATGATCAGGTCAGCGTTTTTACACAGTCTCTAGAAACGGGTGATGTCTTACCAAACGTAAATATCAGTGCCTTGGATAAAAAAGGGCATATCATTGCGACAGCTTTTTCAGATAAGGACGGTTATGCAAATTTGACAAATATGTCAAAAGTTAGAATTTTGCTGGCAACACAAAATGGTCAAACATCCTTTATCCAATTAAAGTCTCCAGCTTTGGATTTATCAGATTTTAAAATTGATGGAGATATCCAGCATGATTTACAGTTTTTCGTTTTTGGCCCCCGTGATTTGTATCGTCCGGGAGAAACCGTAATATTGAACGCTTTATTGAGGGATGCGGATGGGCAACCTGTTCAAAATATTCCAGTCAATGCTATTGTTTATAATGCAGAGGGAAAAAAGGCTCAAAATTTTGTTTGGAAAGCCTCAGAGACAGGATTTTATCAATATCAGTTAAAATTACCCGCCAATGCTGTAACAGGCAAATGGTCTGTCGTTGTGAAAGCGGGAAGGAAAGAATTGAATCAGTATCGATTTGCAGTTGAGGATTTTTTGCCTGAACGTATGGGTCTTACTTTACAATCGGAAAATCTGGAAAATTCGAAAAATAATGTGCCTCTGACCTCTCGGCAAGATTTGCATGTCAAGGCGAATGGCTGGTATCTGTATGGGGCGCCGGCCAGTCATAATCTTTTATCAGGTTCAATTACCATGCATTCATTGAGAAAAGCGGTTCCTCAATTGAAGGGATTTGAATTTGGTGATAGTCAAGAAAAAGGTCTTGATAAACGCATGGATTTTGACGAGATTCATCTGGATCAGCTAGGTTATGGCCAAATTAAAATGACCAATCAATGGCAAGGGATCAGATCACCTGTTCAATTGATTACCGAGGCCAGCCTGTTTGAAACCGGAGGACGTCCAGTGGTGAGACATTTGACGCAATTTGTATGGCCAGCCAAACAATTGGTTGGTATACGGCCCCTTTTTGATTCGGTTACCTCGCATGACAAGCCAATTCGATTTGAGGTTGTCATGGCTGATTTCGAAGGGCATAAATTACCGGCAAAAAATTTAAAAGCAAGATTTATTCATGAACGTCATGATTATTATTGGACGTATTCTGATGATACAGGGTGGGACAGCCATTTTAATAAGAAAGATGTTATTGAGGATGAACAGCTTTTAAACATAGGCCAAAACAAAACAGCGATGCTGACATTTCCTTCCAAAGATTGGGGATTCTATCGATTGGAAGTGTTCAATCCAGATACCGGTTTGACATCCAGTTATTCTTTTGAAACGGGGGCAGTTGAAGAAGCGGGTTCAGAAGAGAATTTGCGTCCTGATCAGGTTAAGGTCATGCTGGATAAAACGGCTTACAAAGCTGGCGATATTGCCCGAATCACTTTGACCCCTCCTTCTGATGGCAAGGGTTATTTGGCGGTAGAATCATCAGGTCAGTTATTATGGCGGCAATCTATTCAGGCTTCTGCCAAAGGTTCAAGTTTTACCCTTCCCATTAATTCAAAATGGTTACGTCATGATGTATATATTACAACTTTGATTATCCGACCCGGTGACCGTAAGGTTGGCGCCACTCCAAAACGATCTGTGGGAATATTACACTTACCTCTTGATCGGCAGGATCGTAAGTTAAAACTTCAAATGAAAATGAATTCAAAAATCGAGCCTTTAACGGATCAGAAAGTTAAGGTCAAAGTTACGGATGCATATGGGAAACCTGTAAAGGATGCCGAGGTTTTGTTATCCGCCGTGGATACAGGTGTCTTAAATATTACGGATTACAAAACTCCAGATCCTTTCAGGGCTTTCTTTGATCGCAAAGCTTATAATGTTGATCAGTTAGATGTTTATGGCAAGTTAATCGAGGCAAGTCAAAACCCTTTGGCAAGTTTGGCTTTTGGTGGGGATGCAATGGTGAAGGGGGGGAAACTGCCCGATACCAAGATCAAGATTGTTACGTTACAACCCAAGCCTATTCATGTGAATGATCAGGGTGAAGCCGAGATTTCAATTACTGTTCCAGATTTTAACGGCGAATTAAGAATTATGGGGCAAGTTTGGACAGCTGGTCAATTTGGTATGGCAGAAAATAAAATAACAGTTGCCGCACCTATTGTTGCCGAAATGTCCACACCACGTTTCCTGGCAGGGGGTGATGAAACGGTTCTGGCACTTGATCTTACTAACATGACCAGACAGTCACAGGAATTATCTGTGCGTTTCAAGACAGAAGGATTTATTTTTGCAACGCATTCTGGGGATCAAGCTGTTATATTGGCACCAAATGAACGGAAAACACTAAAAATTCCTGTCCAGGCAAAAACAGGATCAGGAGAAGGAAAAATCAGGGTTGATGTTTCAGGAATTGTCTCCAACGGCAAAAAGCAAGTATTGAGCCGTTCATGGTCAATTGGAACACGCCCGCCTTATGCTGCTCAATTTATAATAGAACAGACTAAACTAAATAAAAAAAGTTGGCAGATACCATCATCGGTCTTGCATAATATCGGGATTTCAGGTCGTGAGGGGAGACTGAACATAAGTCCTTATCCACCCTTGAATTTATCCAGACAGATTGAGGATTTACAAACTTATCCCTATGAATGTGCCGAACAAACAACAAGTGGAATTTATCCTTTCCTCTATGTAAATAAGGATATCTTAAAACAGCTTAATATTAAAAACAAGCTAACTGATCAACAGCGTCATGATGCGATTAATGCAGCGATTTTCCATATACTAACGATGCAGCGTTCAAATGGGGGATTTGGGTTATGGAGCAGTGACAGCCCAGAAGAATATTGGTTAACCGTTTATATCACGGATTTCCTTATTCAGGCACGGGACCGGGGTTATATGATTCCTGAAGATGCCTTGCAAAATGCCTTAAAACGTTTGTTAATATATGTTCAAAACGGCAATGAGATTGACCCTTATTACAGTCGTGACTTTAATGAATCGCGTTTTACGGTTCAAGCCTATGCTGGATATGTATTGGCACGAACAAAACAGGTACCTTTAGCCGCATTAAGAAATCTTTACAATCATCGTAAACAGGCACCATCAGGACTTTCTTTAATTCAGTTGTCAGCAGCATTAAAGCTAATGGGAGATGAGGGACGTTCTGCACAGACCTTAAATGAAGGTTTACATTATGGGCAACGTGTTCATGATTGGTGGATAGGAGATTATGGAAGTGATATTCGTGATAATGCGTTAATTCTTGCACTTTTACAGGATAATCATTTGGTCAGTGATGACGTTGTTATACAAAGGCTGTTTGCTTTAAGTCATCAAATTGAAGATAAAATATATTTGTCTACACAGGAAAAGAATGCAATTTTTCTGGCAGGATATCGCTATGTTTCAAAATCCGCTAAAAACTGGAAGGTTGAGGTCGACGTGGCAGGGAATCATTATAACCTGACAAACCAAAAATCTTTTTTGCAATTCAATGATCAGGAAATGAGACAGATCAATACGCTTCGCCTTGCCAGCAAAACGGGAGATGTTGATCTATATCCAAATCTCGGTTTATCCGGTTATCCGTTACGGGCTCCTGTACAGGTTCAGAAGAAGGAACTGAACATAGAAAGAGAATTTCTTGATATTTACGGTAATCCAGTGGATTTGAAAAATGTCAAAACGGGTGATCTTATATTGGTTAGAATTAAGATATTTTCGTTTTCAAGAATGCACGACGCTTTGGTGGTTGATTTCCTGCCCGCTGGATTTGAGCTGGAAAATCAAGATCTTTCAAATGCTTCTGTCAATTTGGAAAATGCAGGGGAGGTAATTAAAAAATCTCTTGAAAAAATGCAGGAAGCATCCATTCAACATCAAGAATATCGCGATGACCGTTATGTAGCCCAATTGGATCTTACAAATAAAACTGAACTGGTTTATTTGGTCCGTGCGGTGACACCTGGAAGGTATCACATACCATCGGCAACATTACAGTCGATGTATCAGCCAGGCCGGTTTGCAAGGACCAGTGGCAATATGACATTAATAGTTAAAGCACGTTAAAAAATTAATAAAAAGGTCATAATCAGGTGTGCATCAATATATGATGGTGTAAGCCTTATTTTTATTAGAAATAAATGGTGTGTATAGTGCGTGTGATAGGTCAGATTTACCGAAAAGGGGTAATATTCTGTTTATTTATTTGTATTGGGTTATTTATAGCGGATAAAACCAACCCTCTTCCTTTACCAAATATCAGTTCTTCTCGTGTCGTTTTGGCAGAGGATGGAACGCCCTTATGGCGTTTTACCAATCAAAAAGGGGTCTGGCGTTATCCTGTTACCATCCAACAGGTTTCTCCATATTATATTCAGGCTTTGTTAGCCTATGAAGATCGGTGGTTTTATCATCATCCCGGCATTAATCCTGTCGCTTTGGGCAGGGCTTTTGGACAAGATATTTATCATCATCATATCGTATCGGGTGGTAGTACGCTCTCAATGCAGGTTGCTCGTATTATTGATCCCTGTCCCCATACTTATTTGGGAAAAATTGGGCAGATTTTCCGGGCGTTGCAACTTGAATGGCATTTGAATAAAGAACAGATTCTAACCATTTATCTAAATCATGTATCTTATGGGGGAATGGTAGAGGGTATTGCGGCGGCAAGTTGGACATATCTTGGTAAACCACCGGATCAACTTACCAAAGGAGAGGCAGCCTTGCTGGCTGTTCTACCACAAGCGCCCAGCCGTTTACGACCAGATCGTTATCCTGAGCGTGCTAAGAAGGCCCGTGACAAAGTTCTGGAGCGGCTGGCTCAATTCAAGGTATGGTCAAAGAGGGATATTGAGGAAATTAAAGGGGAAAATGTTTTATTAAGTGAACGTCAGATACCACAATTGGCTCCCTTATTGGCGAGACGATTATCACTTCAGAACAAAGATGCAGTCATCCATAGCACTATCAATATAGATATGCAACGTCATTTGGAGGAACTTCTTGAAAATTGGAAAAACCGTTTGCCGCCTCATAATTCCGCTGCCATTTTGGTGGTGGATTCAGCGACAATGCAGGTTAAGGCCTATCTCGGCTCTGTAGATTTGCAGGATAAACAGCGTTTTGGTTATGTGGATATGGTAACCGCTATCCGTTCACCCGGTTCAATATTAAAGCCTTTTCTTTATGGATTGGCCATGGATGAAGGGCTTATCCATTCTGAATCCTTATTGCAGGATGTACCAAGACAATCTGGTCATTATAGGCCAGAGGATTTTTCTTCTTCATTTGTTGGACCCGTTTCAGTAAGCCAGGCATTGCGAAGATCACTTAATTTACCAGCCGTACAAGTGTTGGAAGTTTATGGAGCCAGAAAATTCTACGGCAAATTAACAGGTGCCGGCATTGGATTAAAACTGCCTCAAATGGTTGAACCAAATTTGGCAATTATTCTTGGCGGGATTGGCACGTCTTTGGAAAATGTTGTTACAGCTTATAGCGCGTTCGCAAGAAAGGGGAGGGTTGCAATGTTACGTTTCAAGAATAATGGATCCATGAGTGAACGGCCATTATTGTCTAAAGGTTCAGCCTGGGTTATTCGGAAAATTCTGGAAGGGGAAAGTCCATTGGACAGTAATTTTGATCGGCAGATTTTTCAGCAGGATCATTTGGCATGGAAAACAGGGACAAGTTACGGATATAGGGATGCTTGGGCTGTTGGCGTTGGCAGACATCATATAATGGGGGTCTGGATTGGAAGACCTGATGGCACACCTGTGGCAGGCCAATATGGAATAGCTTCCGCAACCCCCTTATTATTTCAAGTATATGATATGGTCAGAAACCAAGCTTCACAAACGTTTTCATATAGTATTAAAGATCATGAGCCGGCAACAGTAAGCGTGGCACAGATATGTTGGCCATCTGGACAGATATTGCCGGATAGGGATCAAAATTGCCGACAAAAAAGGACCGCATGGATTATAAACCATATAGTTCCACCCACTTTGGAAATGGCCGATCAACCGTTAGGAACGGGTATCAGCCAAACGGTATGGATCAATGAACGAGGATTTCAAGTATCGTCTGATTGTCCAGGAGCCATTGAAAAAAAAATTGATCTGTGGCCAATTGCACTTGAACCTTGGTTGCCCCTTACAGAACAGCGTCACAATCGTCTGCCCACACAGGATTTATCCTGTCCCTCCTTATCTATGATGGAATCTTCTTCCTTATCAATTATAGGTGTAAAAAACGGAGACCATTTACAGTTGCCTCCCAGTAATATGCATCCGTTAACTTTAAAATTATCTGCCCTTGGGGGGACAAAGAAAAAATGGTGGTTCCTAAATGGTTATCTTATTCAGGAAACTGATGGAAATCAAAGTTTTGATCATGTTTTTCATAATCATGGAAAGCAACAATTGACGGTAATGGATGAAATGGGAAAAACGGCTCTTGCTGAATTTACGTTGAATTAAAGGCATGAATTCATAGGATATACTATCAGGTAAAAAATAAATGGATTCATTGACGATTTGAAATCATATTTATGGCCTTGGTATAGATCATCTTCATTCAAGAAAATATCTTGTATCTTTTCATATAATCGTGGAAAACAATTGTTATACACAGGTAATAATTTCAAAGAGAATTATTGGATATGTATCCGAATCATTTTAAAAAAAACAAGGCATCCATTATTTCATTCCTGTTTTTAATTTTGTGTTTTGCATTATTTTTATATGAAAATATAAAAGGTTTAGGTTTTTTAAGATTTACAGACGAATCAGGTCATTTTGTAGGTGCACAAGCCATTCATAAAGGGGACAAACTTTACAGGGACTATATAGATTATCATGGTCCCGTAATTTATATGCTGACATGGATGATGGGATTAATTGTTGGTTTCTCAGAAGTATGGCTGTTGAGACTTATTTCTTCGTTTAGCGCAATGTTAGCTGCCCTGTGTTTATTTTTTTCTCCAATTTTTCATTATTTTTGGCAACGTTATCTCGTAGCCGCTTTGTGGTTTGGTTTCATTTCAAGTATCTGGCTTATACAGGGTTTATATCTTGATAATTATTGGACATTAGGTGGGTGTTTTGCAGCTATTGGTTTGGTCACTCTTGTTATTCCCATGATTTATGACATAAAGCCGTCACGGATACAGGCCTTTACAGGAGGATTTTTTATCACGCTTTTGCCTTTTATTGCCTATCCTTTTGCAATAACCGCCTTTATTTTATTTCTTGTTGTTATCAATGGAATTTGTATAGATCATAGAAAATATGTTTCGATATTCGTGACAAGTTTGTCGGGGTGTTTGACATCTATTATTATGATGCTTATCTGGTTAGGTATATATGGAGATATAGGTGGAATGGTTGCCTTTCATTTCATCACCAACCAAATGAATTATGCACGATACATTCCCTTCAATTTAAGCAATTTTTTTCTAAGTTTGATTCCATCTTTTTCCTCTAATCATATTGTTGAAACATTTGCTTTATTTTCGTTTTGTTTTGGGGGGATTATCCTGGTTGCAAAAGGAAAATATAAAATAAGTGCATGTCTTGTATTGTGCGGGATTCTGGGTTTGCAGGCTCGAGGAAGTATCCTGTTTCAAAATGGTGCTTTCCTTATTGCTTCTGTAACCTTAATAATCGTTGCTTTTGTAAAATCAACGGAAGTCAAGCCGGATATTTCCCTGTTTTTCTCTGTCATTTCAACTTTTTGCATCTTTTTTATCATTGATCAATATGCAGTAACCTCTCCCAATATTTTAGACAAGCGACAACGTAATGTCTATCAATGGCATGCCTTTCGTGAAGGATATAATGAAGACACGAAAGCAATTTGGTTTTACGTTGATAAAAACGAAAGAATATTATCTATACCTTATAATCCAGATATTTATATTTTGGCTAACCGTTTGCCCATAAAAAAATATCACGCTTATTTACCATGGGAGGCAGACTACGCTTCACATCCTTGGCACCATTATGAACGGGACCTTTGTAAAGATTTGCCTAAAAATAAGCCACCACTTATTTATTATGATCCATCAATAATATGGGGCAAATATATGCCAGATCAGTTCTTGAGTTGCGTATTGATAGTTTTGAAAAATGATTATACCCATATTGCAACGGATTCTTACATTTATGTTCGTAATGACCGTTATAGGGAAAAAGGTAAAATAAATTAGTCGTGTATTGTTTAACCATATTAGGGGTATTAACCTAATATGGTTATATTGTTATATAGCGTCCGGGTGATTGCTGATTGTTATTACGTTAATTTTAATTAAAAAGGTTTATCAACACCGGGTTGTTTGAGGCGGATAAAATAGGTCATGATTGCCGCGCAATAATATAAGAAACCAAAAATGATGAAGACGCTAAAATGTCCCAATCCTGTAAAAAGAATGAGAGAAACCAAAGCAGGTCCGCCAAAATTGCTTAGACCACCACCAAGATTTTGAATGGATACGGCTGCCCCTTTATGTTCAGGTGTCAACATTGGAAAAATGGCTCCCATTGGAACAAAGGCTGTAATGGTCAGGGCAAAAAACAGGATTCCGCATATGCTAGCCCATATATTTCCGGGAAACCAGACCGGAATAAAATAAAGCAGGATGGTTGCCGTTCCACATCCTATAAATCCCGCCCATCGCATTTGCTTTAACCAACCGATACGATCGCCGATAATGCCCCATAGAACATTGGTAAAAGGTTGGATAGGATATATACTAAGGCTGATAATTTTCCATTGTTCATCCGTAAAATGTCCACCATGTTCAGACGTGTAGAAAATAGGCATTACGACCGCAAGAATACCAAAAAGGGAAAAGTTACAGATCGCACGGGTTATGAGTGCAATTGCCAGATCACGATTATAAAAAACGAGTGAGAGATCTTGGATAATACCTTTAAATTTGTGTTCGAATGAATGAATCTGATGATTTTTCTTTTCTATAACGGGCGCCTTGAGAAGGAAAAAGGCGATTGCACCACCTGCAGTTGCCCAGCCTATGGATTGCCATAAAGTGTTGATCTCGCCAAAGTAACGGACAGAATAAATCGGTAACAAATTTCCGAGAATGCCAAACCCTATGGTGAACATGGACCAGATCCACCCCACCGCCGAGGCAAGCTGGCTATCAGGGGTTTCTTTTACAACCCAATAGAAAAATGCATAAAAGAATAAGGGATAAGCAAAACCGCGTAGACCATAGAATAGCAACATCATGTAATAGTTATGAGGTATAACTCCGAAAAGCATAAAGGCTGCGTGAAAAACAATCCATGTAATGGCACCAACCATCATGATTTTTTTTGCACCAAATGTTTCAGCTAGAACGCCAGAAAGCCAGCTTGAAATTGCAGCGGTTAACCCATAAGCAGCAAAAATAAGGCTGACTTTTTTTTCTGCGAATCCCAGTGTAACAATGTATTTGGAAAGGAAATTCAGTTCAAGACCGTCGCCAATCATGAAAAGGGCAATGGCAATATACCCCCAAAACAGAGAGACTGGCATTCCCATCATCATACGTGATTTTGTTTGGATATTATTCATAAGTAATCTTTGAGCATGATAAGTTTATAAAAAAAGCCCGAATTGAATTGATTTCGGGCTTTGTATCGGAATAAAATTCAGAAGAATCTTATTCGGGCATTTCAATTTGCAATTTTACATCAGTAGGTTGTGCTGATGCGGCCCGTTCAAAAGCCTCGATACTTTTTGAGAATGGATAAACTCCAGAAATTAATGGCTTGATATCAATCTTTCCAGAAGCAATCAGATTAATGGTCCGGTCATAAACATGTGCATATCGAAAGATTGTTTCCATATGTATTTCCTTTGCTTGTGCAGTAACAAGATCAAAGGGGATTTTGTCAACGGGCATCCCTACAAATACTATGGTTCCACCAGGGCGGACACAGGCCAATACGGTGTCATAAGCGGAGGGATGTCCTGAAGCCTCAAAAACGACATCTGCCCCCCAGTCTTTACCGCATTCCGCCTTGACTCTTTCCTCGACGGATTCATTTTTCAAATTAATTGGGATAATGCCATGATATTGTTTGGCAATATCCAGTTTGGGTTGAGCAAGATCAGAGATGAAAACCTTGCTTGCGCCAGAGGCAAGTGCGGCAAGTGCGGTCAGAATGCCAATTGGACCACATCCTGTCACTAAACAGATATCGCCAGGTTTTAATCGGGCTTTTACGGCAGCCTGAACGCCAATGGCAAGAGGTTCAACAAAGGCACCTTCCTCGAAAGATACGTTGTCGGGCAGTTTAAATGTAAAAGCAGCGGGATGTACCACTGTTTCCGTTAAGCATCCATGAACGGGTGGGGTTGCCCAGAACACGACGTCAGGATCAACATTGTAAATACCGAGTTTTGTTGCGCGTGAGTGTGGATTGGGTATGCCGGGCTCCATACATACACGATCCCCAACCTTTAAATTTTCAACATTTTTGCCTGTCTCAATAACAATACCAGAAG
This sequence comes from Commensalibacter melissae, assembly GCF_009734185.1. Taxonomy (NCBI): domain Bacteria; kingdom Pseudomonadati; phylum Pseudomonadota; class Alphaproteobacteria; order Acetobacterales; family Acetobacteraceae; genus Commensalibacter; species Commensalibacter melissae. The sequence continues at coordinate 94,374 of NZ_CP046393.1, forward strand.
CCTCGTGCCCGAGCACCATTGGTTGATTTACGATAAAAGGGCCAATTTTTCCATGTGTGTAGTAATGTACATCACTTCCACAAATACCAACATTACGTATTTTTATTTTAACGTCATTATCCCCTACTGTAGAGGGTAAATCAATGTTACGGATACTTAATTTGCCTTTTTCTTCAAGTACAAGAGCTTGAGCCATGAAATGTTCCTTACTGGAATAAACATATAAAATACACAATTATGTTACCAATATTCCGTAAGTATGAAAAATAACAAATGTGTTATTTCAAAGTAATTTCATTCTATTTATAAAAGATTGAAATAGCAATTTTTAATAAAAAAATATTTGTTCGTAATTATAAATAGTTTTATTGTTATTACAGTTCAGTAGTTTATATAACTATTACATTTAATTGGATAATGACAGAAATATTTTATTTAATTTTTTGTCATTTTGTTTAAATAAAAAAATCCAAGAAAAGAGTTCGATGATGATTAAACAAATATCAGGTAACAAAACGTTAAAGATTGGAATCATTGGTACTGGAGCTATTGGTCAGGATCATATCAAACGATGTGCGAACTTTTTATCAGGGGTCGAGGTTGTTGCTGTCAGTGACATTGATAAAAAATCTGCACAGAATGCCATTTCCACATATGGATTGGATGCTAAAGCATATGAATCAGGGAACGATTTGATTCAAGCGAAAGAGGTGGATGCAATTATCATTGCCTCTTCAGGTAAAACCCATGCGGAATATATATTGTCTGGCATTGAGGCAAAAAAATTCATTTTTTGTGAAAAGCCGCTGGCAACGACAATCGAGGAATGTCAAGCGATCATTGAGGCTGAGCAAACATATGGAAAACGTTTAGTTCAGGTTGGATTTATGCGCTCTTATGATCGGCGATATCAAGAACTGAAAAAAATCATTCAAGATAAAAAATTAGGCCAGATCCTGATGATACATGCGGCACATAGGAATCAGGAGTCTCCAGAGAATTTTACATCTGAAATGGTTATAACGGATACCTTAATTCATGAGCTGGATATATTTCGTTGGTTGTTGAACGATGAATTTGTTACCGTAAGTATGATTCCAATCCGTAAAACATCAAAAGCGCCAAAAGGCTTGCAGGATCCTCAGTTTGCACTTTTGGAAACCCAATCAGGAATCAGAATTAATGTGGAATTATTTGTAAACTGTCAATATGGTTACGATATCAAATGTGAAATTGTGGGTGAAGAAGGTGTGGCCAGCTTACCCGCTCCTGCTGCTGTTTCAATATGCCAGCATGAAAAACGGTATGATCAAATTTTGGCAAATTGGCAGGATTGGTTTTTGGAAGCCTATAATATTGAAATACAGGAATTCATTAATGAATGTCTGGTTGGAAAATTACAAGGTCCGGACGCATGGCGGGGATATATGGCGACTTATGTGGCCGAATTCTGTATTGAATCTCAAAAAAAAGGTCAGGAAATTGCAATACCCGTCTTGAAATGTCCCGATTTTTATAGGTCTGATAATAAAATTGAGTAAATTTATAAAAAATTGGAATATATTTTAAGTATAGAATCTAAATCATGATTATTTTTAACAGATAATGAGAAAATGATGAATGCTGTAAAACAGAATTATGGGGATGGTAAATTGGTTTGCTATAAAACTTTGCCAATATGGAATGTAAAAACTTTACCAAAATCTTTCAAGGAATGCCATAATACAAAAGAGGGTGTCTGGGCAAAATTAAAGATATTATCAGGATCTTTGGTAATGGAATTTTTGAATGATAAAAAAGAAATTGAGAAAGAAACTGAATATTCAGTTGTGCATCAACCTGAAATGATAAAGCCACGCCAATATCATAAAATCGCTTCCTGCAGTGAGGATATGACCTGTCAGTTATCTTTTTATACAGTTTCGTCAAATGATTGATACGGGTATCTCCTGTTCCATAGACTATTAATCGATACCAATTAATAGTCTATGGAATTATGTAGGATTACTCGGAAATTGCTTTATCTTCGTAATACGCAATTCTTTTTACCTTAGGCTCTGATCTACCTTTTTCATATTCAGAATCAAGCCAGGCCTGAAGAATTGTTTTTGCCAGTTCTTCACCGATAACACGGGCACCTAATGTGATGATTTGTGCATTATTGCTTTTTCTGGCCCGTTCGGCGGAATAGGTATCATGGCATTGAGCCGCACGAATGCCGGGTATCTTATTTGCAACAATTGCCATTCCTATTCCAGTGCCACAAATCAAAATCCCTCTTTCATGTTTGCCGGACTTGATTGCCTGTCCTACAGACCAGGCAATATCCGGATACAGATTTGAATCGCGATTGGAATCGCTACTGTAGTCTGTCACTTCAATATTGTTGGATTGAAGCCAGTCTACGATTTTATTTTTTAAGTCAACAGCAGCATCATCGCAGCCGATAGCAATAGAAGGCATTTTTATATTCCTTAAAATTTCTCAAAATATTTCATTGTATTGGTGTATTAAAAATATTTTTAAAGATTCCCATTTATAGTATGTATTTTATAAAGTTTTTCACCAATAAATATACAAGTAATTTAGATTAAAAGATCACAAGAAGTTTATTTGTTTTTGAATATATTCTGGCTGATCATCATAGTAAACATTACAGATGAGCAGAGAAAAATGATGGAAAAAAACGGTAAACCTTCTATTACAAAAATAGATAATATTCCCAAGACAATGAAAGCAATTGTTGCTTATGCGCCACATGATTACCGTTTGGAAGAGGTTCCTGTACCACAAATTGGGTCTGAAGAAATTCTTGTTAAAGTAGAGGCGTGTGGAATTTGCGCTGGGGATACCAAAGCATTTGATGGGGCACCAAGTTTTTGGGGGGATGAAAAGCAACCTGCCTATATTAAGGCTCCCATGATACCCGGTCATGAATTTATTGGGCATGTTGTTGCCTATGGCGATAAAATCAAAGATTTCAAACTGAATGACCGTATTATTTCCGAACAAATTGTTCCTTGTTGGGAATGCCGTTTCTGTAAACGTGGTGAATACTGGATGTGTGAAAAACACGATCTTTACGGTTTTCAAAACAACGTTAATGGCGGCATGGCAGAATATATAAAATTGCCTAAAGAAGCGATTAACTATCATTTGCCAGATGATCTTCCCATGAAACAGGCTGTTCTGGTTGAACCATATGCCTGTTCATTACATGCCGTGCAACGTGCAAGTGTTAAGTTGGGAGATTTTGTGGTGCTATCTGGTGCTGGCACTCTGGGTTTAGGTATGATTGGCGCATTGAAAAAATCCGGCCCCGACAAACTGGTTGTTCTTGATTTGAATGATGATCGTTTAGCACTGGCTAAGAAATTCGGTGCTGATATCGTGATGAATCCAGCCCGTGAAGATGTCGTCAAGAAAATCAAGGATATGACCGAAGGATATGGTTGCGATATTTATATTGAAGCTACGGGTGCAGGCAAATCAGTAGAGCAGGGTCTGTCAATGATTCGCAAACTTGGTCGTTTTGTTGAATTTTCTGTATTCAAAGATCCGGTATCGGTTGACTGGAGTATCATTAGTGATCGTAAGGAGTTGGATGTCTTGGGATCACATTTGGGTCCTTATTGCTATCCCATGGTGATCAAGGGAATACAAAATGGTGATTTTCCAACGGAAGGCGTTGTAACGCATGTTTTCCCGCTAAAAGATTTTAAAGAAGCTTTTGGCATAATGAAAAAAGGAGTGGGTTCTTTAAAGGTCGTACTCGATCCAAATTTATAATTTATTGAATTTTAGCCATCTAATTATTTGAAAGTAATTTATTTACTAAGAGGGAGACCTGCACGTGAACAAAGTCATAGAGAGACTTTTCATTTCTCCAAAATTGATGTTGGGTTATTTTGGAGTATTAATTTTCATGGCTGGTGAAGGGCTGGAACAGAACTGGTTGTCTCCCTTTTTACAACAGCATGGTCTAACTGCACATCAGGCTTCTACCATTTTCACGGTTTATGGATTGATGGTTGCCATTTCATCATGGCTTTCAGGTGTTTTGGCAGAGATTTTCGGGGTTCGGAAAGTGATGACCATTGGACTTGTCCTTTTTTTTGTAGGGTCATTTCTTTTTTTGGTTTTTGGTATTCCAACTTATAATTTTAGCGTTATATTGCCTACCTATGCAGTGCGGGGACTTGCTTATCCTCTGTTCGCTTATGGTTTTCTAGTTTCAGTTGCATATGAGGCTCCCCGTGAACGGTTGGGAGGTGCTGTCGGTATGTTCTGGCTTGTTTATGCAGGTGGGATTTCCGTTCTGGGAACTGGCTATTCAAATATTATGCTTTATTATTTCCATATGGAAAACCTTCATTTATTGTGGACAGCATTGATTTTTGTTGCTGTAGGTGCTGTTATTGCATTGAGTCTAAGTGGGAAAAAATCTGCCCAAAATAATTATCCAGAAGATGATGAAACTCATTCATTAAAACATTTGTTAAAAGGTTTAACGATTGTTTATGAAAAACCAAAAGTGGGGATTGGTGGTCTTGTCCGAATGATTAATACAAGTGCTGCATACGGTTTTTCAGTTTTTATGCCAACTTTTTTATTCGGTATGGGATATGCTGAAAATGCGTGGCTTGAAGTTGCCGTGTATTTATGGATGGGTAATGTTGTATTCAATCTTATCTTTGGGGCCGCAAGTGACAAATTGGGGTGGCGTAACGTTGTTATGTGGTTTGGCTGTATAGGCTGTGCATTGAGCGTTATGGCATATACCTATTGCATTTCTATTCATGCGGATCTTTTTACCATAAAAATATGCGCCGCTGTATATGGTGCATTACTTGCAGCATTTGTCCCTTTATCAGCCATTATGCCAAATCTTGCCCCTGAAAATAAGGGTGCGGCCATGTCAATTCTTAATTTTGGTGCAGGAATGAGTTACTTTTTTGGTTATGCAATTGTCATGCTTTTTCAAGGGATCATTGGTAATTTCGGGGTGATGTATATTTATATCGGGCTCTATTTTGTTGCTGCAGCATTAATGATTTTTGTCAAGGTTCAACAATATAAAAATGAAACAATTGATCGAGAAGTTGGTGTGGCAATAGAAGAAACATTATAGCCTATTAAGGAGAGATTTATGTCAACAAATCAAATGTTTGATTTATCAGGTAAAACTGCACTTGTTACCGGGGGGGCTGCCGGTATTGGAAACGAGATTGTGCGGACTTTTTTACAAAAAGGTGTAAAGGTAGCGTTGTTGGACCGGCTTGATACCATTGATCAAGTCGCAAAAAATCTAGGTCCAGATAATGCTATTGGTATCCAGGTTGACGTAACGAATAAAAAACAGGTTGATCAGGCAGTAAAAAAAGTTGTTGATCATTTTGGTCGTATAGATATTGCTGTAAATTGTGCGGGTGTTGCTTTGCTTGATGCAGCTGAAACGCTCAGTGAGGAAATGTGGAATGCGACTATTAATATCAATTTAACTGGTACCTATTGGGTTGCCCAGGCAGTGGGAAACGTGATGTTAAAACAAAAGAGTGGATCCATTATTAATATGGCTTCACAGGCGGGGGTTATTGCCTTGCAAAAACATGCTGCTTATTGTGCCAGCAAGGCAGGTGTTATTGGATTGACACATGTACTGGCATTGGAATGGGGACCTCATGGGGTCAATGTTAATGCGATTTCTCCAACCGTTGTTTTGACGGAACTTGGGAAAAAAGCATGGGCAGGTAAAGTTGGTGAGGATATGAAGGCGCAAATTCCCATGCGCCGTTTTGCTGAACCCGAACAGATTGCCGCTGCAGCTGTTTATCTTGCCAGCTCTGAAGCATCTATTGTGAATGGTGCTAATTTAGTCATTGATGGTGGATTTACCATTCAATAAAAAGAAATAAAAAATAATGAGAATAAATAATGACAATGAACAGAATTATTAATGATCCAGATTTAGTCGTTGAAGATGCAATCGAGGGATATGTCGTCGCCCATCCAGAATTTTTTGAAAAAACGGATAATTCTAGAGTTCTAAAATATTCAGGTTCAGAAAAAAAAGGTAAAGTTGGCATTATTACAGGTGGCGGTTCCGGTCATGAACCAGCCTTTCTGGGATATGTGGGTAAAAATATGGTTGATGCGGTTGCAATTGGGGAAATTTTTTCTTCTCCCACTGCTGGTGCATTTTTGGATGCAATGAAAGCCGCAGATTCAGGTGCTGGTGTTGCTTGTTTATACGGCAATTATGCTGGCGATAATATGAATGTCAAGATGGCAATAAAGAAGGCCACAGCCGCTGGTATTACAGTCAAAACAGTTGTTGCCAATGATGATGTCGCTTCCGCACCGGCCAGTGAAAAAGAGAAACGCCGCGGTGTTGCGGGTGAAATCCTTATGTGGAAAATTGGTGGGGCTGCCGCTGCCGAAGGATATGATCTTGATGGTGTTATTGCCGCTGCCCAAAAAGCAATAAATAACTGTCGTTCAATTGGGGTTGGCTTGAGTTCTTGTACTATTCCTGCAGTTGGAAAACCAAATTTCCATATTGAAAAAGGAACAATGGAATTGGGTATTGGCCATCATGGTGAACCTGGAATCAAGGTTGTTCCTATAGAAACGGCAAAAGAGATGGCGGAAACCATGCTTCATCCAATCATGGAGGAAGGTCTTTTTGAACCCGGATCTGAAGTGGTCGTGCTGGTTTCCGGCCTTGGAGCAACACCTGTTATGGAGCTTTATATCTATTATGCAGAGGTTGAACGTCTTTTGAAGGCTAAAAATGTCAAGATCCATCGCTGTTATGTAGGAAATTATTTTACTTCTCTTGAAATGATGGGTGTGACGCTTTCCGTTATGAAATTAGATGCGGAATTAAAAAAACTGATTGATATTCCTGCACGTTCTTTGGGTTTGGTACAGGAGTAAATGGCATGACAGAAGTGGCTAAAATTGAAAATGGCACCGAGATTGTTGATGATCTAATCAGCTGTATCGTGAATAACCGTGATTATTTAAGTGAGATTGACGGTGCGATCGGTGATGGTGATCATGGGATCAACATGGCAAAGGGATTTAACATTTGCAAACATCGTATTGATGGGAAAAATCTTTCATTGTCAGAAGCCTTTGAAATATTAAGTGATTCCCTGATGGAGGGGATTGGTGGTTCAATGGGGCCTTTATATGGCAGTATTTTTGCTGGATGGGCTGAGGCAATTCAAGGTAAAAGTACCTTGAATTCAAATGAATTCAAGGAAATGCTTTCAAAAGGGTTGCATGAATTACAGGAAATTAGTTCTGCCAAACAGGGTGATAAATGTTTGGTTGATACTTTGATGCCTGCAATTGAAGGATTCAAAAAAGCGAATGAATCCGGAAAAACATTTCATGAAGCTTTGATTATTATGAAACAGGCAGCACATGATGGTAAGGAATCCACCCGCAATCTTGTTGCCAAAATAGGTCGTGCCAGTCGTTTGGGTGAACGTTCAAAAGGCATTTTAGATGCTGGTGCAACTTCTTGCTGTTTGCTGTTAACGCAACTTGCGGACAGTATTTCGAAAAGAATTCCCTAAATTTTTAAAAAATAAAATACAAATTATATACATTATCGATTTATCGATAATGTATATAACCTTTTATTAAAAGTTGACCGTAGATCTCAATCCAAAAATGGCGGCATTTGGAATTTTCTTTTTACTATTTTCCTCAAGATTTAATCCTCCACCGGAACGGAAGACATATTGAAAATCAGGTTTTAACTCTAGCCATGATGTGGCCTGTATTTGCCAGGCGAGCTCGATATGATGTTCTGTTTTTCGAATACACCAGTATGGATCCGCAAAATTGCGGTAATCACGGTCATAATGTCTGGCACGATTGCCAGTATGGGCAAATCCCCAGCCAAAACCCAGGGAATCATGTTCCCGATTGAGAAGTCCCTTATAGACAATCCCTGCATCTCCTGCATAATTGATGGGGCTACGGTCAGTTGGGCTGACTTGCATTCTTCCAAATATGCCAAGAGATTCTTTTTTGTTTCCCGGATTTCTCCATATCATTTGATCCATAATTCCATAAACTGACCAGGTATGGCGATGGTTGAGCATTGTTTGGGGGTTGTCCGGATTTCCTAATGGATTCCCATCCCTGTTATAACGTTGATCCGGGAATTTTGAACTATCAAAATAGGCTCCCAACCGATAAGTTCCAGGATAAGCGGTATATTTTTCATCATCTTCATTGCCAGGATTCAGATGATATTGAATTTCATTGGTTATGAATACCCCGGTGGTAAAATTGAAATGTGTTCCTGATTGATGCTTGGAATATGGATCACAGGTAAATGGTCCGGATGGATTGCAAAAAGAAACATTGTTGGGATTACTGTCCGCAACTGCAAAAAGGTCCGTCCAGTGATCATTGGGTTGGAAACTGAAACGGATTGCAGGAGAGGCAACGGGATAATCAATTCCTCCACTATAGGTATTGACTGATGGAATCATGGGCCATCCAAAAGAGGAGTTAATAAATAGCGTTGCATAATCGCTGATGTTAAACTCCTGGTCCAAACTTAATTTCCCGATGCGAACGGTCATTTTATTATCAAAAAATCCCTGTTGGTACCATAGCTCCCATAAACGAGTCGAACGATCGCCTTCCCAACCACTGGTAGAGTTATAGGCTCCTATATTTTCTGCCGTAAAAGCCCGTCCTCGAAGTTGCAGGGCGCTAATGTTAAAAAGACCATTCTTAATTCCTGTCACTTTCTCGGGATCCCAGTTCAAGGTAACTGTGGTCAAACCTGTATAGGCAGCACCCTGCTTGATGCCCCCATAAGGATTTCCCCATACCTCATTGACATCTACCAGGGTGAGGGTCAGACCATATTGTGCCATAAGGGAACGTAATCCCAAAATATTTCCCAATAACATATCGTTGTTTTCGGGTGCCTGACCTGTATCCTTATCAAGGATTGTGGCTGGTGGAGGGGATTTTTTTACCGGGGTGGCACCGCTAATATTTGTCGATGGAGATGCACCCTGATTAACAATAGGGGAATTTCCAACCGCATGTGCTGAATGTTGATTAATCAGAGCTTGATATACAACAAAATTAATTAAAACAATTTTGGGTAAATTATTTTTTTTTGATAAAAATAGCTGGGAATAGCGATGAGACATTATAATACACTTCATTGCAAATGATTATTATTAACGCGAAATTAAAGTTAATCTTATTTATTTTGTATTGTCAATTAGTTGATATTATTGTGCTTATGACCTGTATCAGGATTTGACATTCTTTTTCTGTGCCAATTGTTATCCTAAGCCAGTTTTGAATGCGTGGAAGATTAAAATGTCTAACTAAAATTTTATTTTTTCTTAACTGTATTGCAAGCTCTTCACCAGATATCTTGGGATGAGATGTAAAAACAAAGTTTGATTTTGAATCGAGAGTTGTGAATCCTAATTCAGAAAGGGCATTGATCAGGTAATCTCTGTTTTTGATAATCTGTCGGGCATTATTAACAGACCATTGAATGTCTTTTACTGATGCAATCGCACCAATTTGTGCCAATCGATCTAAGGGATATGAATTAAAGCTGTCCTTTACACGTCTAATACCCTCAATTAATTGTGTGTTTCCAATTGCATAACCAACGCGTAACCCGGCAAAGGCGTGAAATTTCGAGAAAGTTCGAACAACTAGAAGATTTTGAAATTGATTGATAAGGGGAATGATCGATTTTCCACCAAAATCTATATAGGCTTCATCGATAATAACAATTTGTTCAGGGTGTGTTTCAAGGTAATGCCGGATTGTCTCCTGGTCAATCAGCAAGCCAGTTGGAGCGTTGGGGTTGGCAATGACGATCCCGCAAGCGTCCTCTGCATCATATTGTTCAAGGTCAATCTTGAAATTTCCGGTTAGGGGAATGGTTTTATAGTCAATATTGAAAAGATTGCAGTAAACAGGGTAAAAACTATAGGTTATATCTGGAAAGAGAACAGGTTTTTCATGTTTTAATAAGGCATGAAAGGCAAATCCAAGTACCTCATCAGAGCCATTGCCGACGAAAACCTGGTCTGGTTGGACATGGTGTAAATCAGCCAAGGATTGACAAAGGGCCTGGGATGTAGGATCGGGATACAATTTTAATAAATTGTTGGTATTTGTCTGTATGGCTTTTAATACGCTGGGGGATATATCATACGCATTTTCATTTGTATTAAGTTTGATAAGATTATTTACCTTGGGTTGTTCCCCAGGTGTGTAAGGAACTAAATTTTTGACAAAAGAACTCCAATAACGATTTTGCATAAGGATATACCTATTTAAAAAATTATGAAATTTAAATGTTTTGATAGTTTTCAAGTAAGTATATTAGATGTTTATTCCCCTGTTGTTCTGCAAGTTTTAAGGGTGTAATGCCTTCCCCATCGGCGTGCAGAGGGTTCGCCCCGGCTTTTAATAAAATTTCAGTCATGTCGTTTCGGTTAAAAAGGATTGCAAACATCAAAGGTGTGCGTCCTAGATTATTGGGAATATCAACCGAGGCACCAGCCTTAATTAAAAGATTGGCCATTTCAACATGATCTTTGAAAGCTACGCCCATTAAAGCCGTTGCACCTGTTTTATCCTGCAGATCAGTATTTGCCCCGCTTTTTAATAGGAAAGCCGTTGCATCATGATGATTATTGTAAGTGGTTAAGATGAGAGGAGTATATCCTTTTTCATTCTGATGATTGATATTCATACCCGCGACGATGAATTCTTCAAGCAAAGGAAGTGAACCTTCTCTAGCAGAATTGAAATAAAGCGTTTCTATTTCCTGTGAAGTGAATTCGGGGGAAGAACTAGAATCAAGAGAAGATGAAACCGTCATGGTATTGCCATATTATTGAGAGTTAATAAACAAAAATCTGGTTTTTATTTTATAGTGCCGCGTATAAAAAAGAAAGATCAAGAAAAATAAGATTTCTTTTATAGGAGAAAGTTTTATAAAAGTGTATGATTTTAATATAATTTAATATAATCGATAAAATTGATTACAGATAAAATGTTTTATTAATTGAACATTTGGCAGGGGTCAGAATTTATCGGAATATTAACAATTCAATCTTAAGTTAATTGATAGCTTTGTAGGATAAAATTTTTGTAATTTGAACAATCGATTTTTTTTCCTTTTTTATTGGGTGATATAAATTGATTTAAAAAAACGATTAAATTTATGATTAACGAAGTTATTTTAAAAGTTGTTTGATGGAGAGACTTGAATGAATATGGATAAGGTATGTATTAATACCATTCGTGGACTTGCAATTGATCAAGTGCAGAAAGCTAACTCTGGTCATCCAGGTACGCCGCTTGACTTGGCACCCGCGACATATGCCTTATGGAATAATATTTTAAATTATGATCCTGCGAATCCATTGTGGCCGGCCCGAGATCGTTTTGTTTTGTCAGGTGGTCATGCCTGTTCCCTTTTATATGCCATGATTCATTTAAGCGGTATTAAGGAAGTGACACGTCAAGGTAAAGTGGAAAACAAACCAGCCTTAACCCTTGAAGATTTAAGTCAATTCAGACAGCTCAATTCAAAAACGCCCGGTCATCCAGAGTATTTGCATACCACCGGAATTGAAACCACAACAGGACCTTTAGCTCAAGGGATTGCAACGTCTGTGGGGATGGCGATTGCCCAGGAATGGTTTGCTGCACGTTATAATCGACCAGAATTTCCATTGTTCGATTATCACGTCTATGCCTTTTGCGGTGATGGTGATCTTATGGAGGGGATTTCCTATGAGGCGGCTTCTCTTGCAGGACATTTGAAGTTAGGTAACCTTATCTGGGTATATGATCGGAACCGTATTACGATCGAGGGCAATATCAATATTGCCTTTACAGAAAATGTTGAAAAACGTTTTGAAGCTGCAGGATGGAAAATCTATCATGTAAAAGATGGTAACGATATCGATGATTTCCAAAATAAGATTAATCAAGCGCGTCAAAATAAAGCCGTGCCAAGTTTTATCGTCATTGATAGTGTTATCGGGTATGGGTCTCCTAATAAAGCGGGAAAATCAGTAGCGCATGGTGAACCGCTCGGGGTGGAAGAAGTTAAAGCGACCAAAAAGAATCTTGGTTTGCCTGAAGACAAAGATTTCTTTGTCCCTGATGGTGTAATGGATCATTTTAAAGCCAATATTGGTAAAAGAGGAGCTGCAGCCTATCAAAAATGGCATACGCTGTTTGCGGATTATAAGGTAAAATATCCCGAGTTGGGTCAAGAGATCGAGGATATTTTAAATCATCGCCTACCAAAGGGATGGGACAAGGATATTCCAATTTTTGCGCCTGATGCCAAAGGGGTTGCATCGCGGTCCAGCTCAGGAAAGGTATTGAATGCCATTGCGAAGAATGTTCCCTGGTTAATCGGTGGGTCTGCTGATCTTGCCCCCTCTAATAAAAGCAATCTGGATTTTGAAGGGGCTGGAGTTTTTCAGAATCCTGCTTATGGCGGCACATATGATGGACGGAATTTTCATTTTGGTGTTCGTGAACATGCTATGGGGGCAATTGTCAACGGAATGGCCTTAAGCGGTTTGCGTTCGTATGCCGCAGGATTTTTCATTTTTTCTGACTATATGAAAAATCCCATCCGTTTGTCTGCATTGATGCATTTGCCAGTCATATATATTTTTACGCATGATAGTATCGGGGTTGGTGAGGACGGTCCGACACATCAGCCAGTTGAGCAGTTGGTTCACTTCAGGGCAACGCCTAATCTTGTTGTCTTTCGGCCCGCCGATGCAAACGAGGTTGTCGAGGCATGGAAATATGCGATGCAGGAAAATTCTAAACCAGTCATTCTTGCATTAAGTCGTCAGAATTTGCCAACAATTGACCGCCATCAATATGCTTCGGCAGAAGGGCTTAAAAAGGGTGCTTATGTTGTTGCGGATTGTGAAGGTAAGCCAGACTTGATTCTCATGGCGACAGGAAGCGAGGTTGGTTTGATTATGGAAGCTTATCAGGTTTTAACAAAATCCGGAAAAAAGGTTCGGGTTGTTTCAATGCCCTCATGGGAACTTTTTGAAGAACAGTCCAAGTCTTATCGTGATCAGGTTTTGCCTCCTAGTATAACAGCACGTGTCGCGGTTGAACAGGGATCTCCCATTGGATGGGATCGTTATGCTGGAACAACCGGTGCAATCATCGCTATGCGTGGTTTTGGTGCCTCTGCTCCCTATAGTGATTTACAGAAAAAATTCGGGTTTACTCTTGAAGCTGTTTTACAAGCGGCACAGGAACAATTGACAAGGTAAATGTAGTGAATCCTTCTTAATTTATTAAGAAGGATTTTTTGTCGCAGCATATTTAAGGAAAGAAATAGAAATGGTTGAAAACCCTCTCATTAAATTAGAACAGTATAAACAATCACCTTGGCTAGATTTTATCCAGCGTTCATTTACACAAAGCGGTGGGTTAAAAAAACTGGTTGATGAAGATGGATTAAAGGGCGTTACTTCCAATCCTTCAATTTTTGAAAAGGCAATGGGGCATGGCACTGACTACGATGAACAATTTAAACAACTGATTTCTTCGGGAATCACCGATGTTGTTACCTTATATGAAACAATGGCGATTGATGATATCCGTGCGGCCTGTTCAGTATTGTATCCTGTATGGGAAAAAACCCATGGGCTGGATGGATATGTCAGTTTGGAGGTTTCTCCATATATCGCTATGGACGGGCATGCAACATTGGAAGACGCACGCCGATTATGGAAAAGGGTTGCTGAAAAGAATCTTATGATCAAGATTCCAGCAACAGCACCTTGTATTGCCGCTATTGAAGGGGCCATTGCCGAGGGAATCAATGTTAATGTAACTTTACTATTTTCCTTGGATATGTACAAACAGGTTCTTGAAGCGTATATCAAGGGGCTTGAAGCGCATCTTGCCAAGGGGCATCATATTGCGCATATTGCCAGTGTGGCCTCTTTCTTTATTAGTCGTATTGATACGGCCATTGATAAGCAAATTGATCAAAGGATCGCCGCAGGGGATAAGGAAAGCGGTGCATTAAAAGCTATTCGTGGCAAGGTTGCCATTGCAAATGCAAAACTTGCTTATCAGCATTATCTTGAAGTGATGCAAAGTGACCGATGGAAAAAACTTGAGGCTGCAGGGGCGAAACCCCAACGTTTATTATGGGCCAGTACAAGTTGCAAGGATAAGACATTTCCAGACACTATTTATGTTGATCAACTGATTGGTAGGGATACTGTCAATACAATTCCACCTGCCACCATGGATGCTTTTAGAGATCATGGTACTGTGGCTGACACCCTGGAACAAAATATTGATGAAGCTAAAAAGATTCTGGCTGAGGCTGAACATTTGAACCTTGATTTAAAAAAAGTTACGGATCAGTTATTGGAAGACGGTGTTAATTCATTTGCCGACGCTTTTGATCAATTATTGGGTTCTGTTGGTGAAAAGCAGATGATATTACAGGGGAATAAGCTAACTCATTTGCAGTCTGATTTACCTTCAGATTATGAAACCGCTGTAAAAACTGGTCTGGATAAATGGCGTAAGAATGGTACAGTCCGTAAACTGTGGGATCGTGAATCTTCTGTCTGGACGGGAAAGGATGAGAATAAATGGCTCGGTTGGCTTGATATTGTTGATCAACAGGTTGAAAATCTTGCTGAACTGGAGGAATTCCAAAAAGAAGTCAGGAATAGAGGTTTTACCGATATCCTTTTACTAGGTATGGGCGGATCAAGTCTTGGTCCTGAAGTTCTAGGAGAGGTTTTTGGACATCAGGCTGGTTTTCCGCGTCTTCATGTCCTGGATAGCACTGATCCACAGCAAGTGCACAGCTTCCAGCAGAAAGTGACAATTGCGACAACCCTGTTTATTGTTTCTTCGAAATCAGGCAGCACTCTGGAGCCTAATATTCTTAAGGCGTATTTTTTCAATGAAGCCAAAAAGGTGCTGGGTGACAAAGTGGGGCAGCATTTTGTTGCGGTCACCGATCCGGGTTCCCATATGGAAGATGTGGCCAAGCAGGATGGTTTCTGGAAAATCTTTTACGGCTTGAAATCAATCGGTGGGCGTTATTCCGTTTTATCTAATTTTGGAATTGTTCCCGCAGCCGCGGCGGGATTGCCTTTACAGGAAATCCTGTATTCGGCCCAACGAATGGAAAAAGCTTGTTCTGCAGGATCTCCACCAGCACAAAATCCGGGAGTTCAACTCGGGACAATTTTCGGGGTTGGTGTTGCTGAATTCAAACGGGATAAATTTACAATCATAGCCTCACCTGATATTGGCTCCTTAGGTTCATGGCTTGAGCAACTTTTGGCAGAATCAACGGGTAAGGTTGGTAAAGGAATCATTCCTATAGATGAGGAAACCTTGACTGTACCATCTGTCTATGGAAAGGATCGTTTATTTATCTATTTACGGTTGGAGAATAAGATTGATCCTCAACAGGAAAAAGCGATTGCTGAATTAAAAGCGGCTCAACAGCCTGTTGTGACAATAAATCTACATGATAAAGCACAGATTGTTCAGACTTTTTTCCAAACTGAATTTGCAACCGCTGTGGCGGGTGCCTTCATTGGAATTAATCCTTTTGATCAACCCGATGTTGAAGCCAGTAAGATTGAAACCAAGAAAATTACAACTGCTTATAATGAAAAAGGTTCTCTTCCCGTTATTACCCCAATCGTTCAAGAGCAAGGGTTTGATCTTTATGCAGGTAAGGTTGAAATTGCAAAATTAAAAGGTCTTTCCACAATCTCCGAAGCCTTGAAAAGCTTTTTCAATGAAATTGTTGCAGGGGATTATGTTGCTGTTTTGGCCTATATTGAACGTGATTTGGCAACACGGGAGTGGATCCAGAAATTACGTCTGGCTATAAGAGACAAGAAAAAGGTTGCAACAGCGGCTGAATTCGGTCCCCGGTTTTTGCATTCAACTGGACAGGCTTATAAGGGTGGACCAAATAGTGGTGTATTTTTACAGATCACTGCCGATGATGATCATGATTTGCCTGTTCCCGGTGAAAAATACACATTTGGAATTGTGAAGGAAGCACAAGCTCGTGGTGATTTCGACGTATTATCGGGACGGGATAGAAGGGTTATCCGTATTCATGTAAAAGGGAATATGAAAGTTGGATTGGATAAATTAAGCCAATCAATTTTAAATATTCTGTAGATTAATCAACGTTTATATCTTACGATTACCGCAAGATATAAACTTATTGTGATGAAAATGGAGAAATTAACTATGAAACTAGGTATGTATGGCTTGGGCAGAATGGGTGGTAACATGGCAATTCGTTTGGCTCGTCATGGTCATGAAGTTGTTCTGTTAAATCGTACGCGCAGCAAAAGTGAGGAAATTCATAATCAAGCTCCTAAAAGTACCATTGTCGATGATTTGAAATCTTTGGTAGAAGCATTGCCTTCCCCAAAAATTGTTTGGATTATGCTGCCTTGTGGTGAAGTGACAGAACAGGCAATCAAAAGTCTTGGAGATATGTTAAATAAAGGGGATATCGTTATTGACGGTGGAAACACGTTCTATAAAGATGACATACGTCGTGCAAAAATGCTGGAAGCAAAGGGTATTCACTATGTTGATGTTGGAACTTCCGGTGGCGTTTGGGGCCTGGAACGTGGATATTGCATGATGTATGGTGGCAGTAAGGAAGCTGTTGACCATATTGATCCGATTTTGGACTCTTTGGCTCCTGGAATGGGCGATATTCCACGTACAAAGGGACGTAATGCCAATTTGAATCCCCGTGCGGAAAAAGGTTACCTTCATTGTGGTCCCGCAGGTTCTGGACATTTTGTCAAAATGGTTCATAACGGTATCGAATACGGTATGATGCAGGCCTATGCAGAAGGGTTTGATATCATGCGTACCAAAGGGTCAGATCGTTTACCCGAAGATGAACGTTTTGATTTGAATATGGCAGATATTGCAGAAGTATGGCGTCGTGGCAGCGTTATTCCATCATGGTTGTTGGATTTATGTGCGGATGCGCTTGCAAAGGATGGTACTCTTGCAGGTTTTAAAGGTGATGTTGCAGATACGGGAGAAGGGCGCTGGACCATTGAAGCCGCAATTGAAGAGGCTGTTCCTGCCCCCGTTATAACTTCCGCTTTATTCACCCGTTTTCGTTCCCGTTCAGGAAATACGTTTGGCGAAAAGATGTTGTCAGCAATGCGTTTTGGTTTTGGTGGCCATGTAGAAAAGAAATAATATAAATTTTCCAATTTCATTGGGAAAGGCCTTAATCGTGAGGATTAAGGCTTTTTTTTTATAAATTTTATACAAAATATATAAGGAATATATGGAGTTAGTGAAATAAATCAAATTTATTTTACTAACATTACGTTAAACAAAATTCGCTATTGAATGGTTTATGACATAATAATTTTCTAACAACATACATAAGCATAATGGTTTTTCATAAAGATTATAAAAATCTACAAGATATAATTTAAGGGTATCATCTAATGGGAACAAAACATCACGATATGAGTCCGGTCATTGATATGACTCAACAACAGTTTGGTGGG
The DNA here is from genome assembly GCF_009734185.1 of Commensalibacter melissae. Classification (NCBI taxonomy): domain Bacteria; kingdom Pseudomonadati; phylum Pseudomonadota; class Alphaproteobacteria; order Acetobacterales; family Acetobacteraceae; genus Commensalibacter; species Commensalibacter melissae. Next base: position 112,010 of record NZ_CP046393.1, read on the forward strand.
CCGGTAAGGAAATTATATCCTGTTTATAATCGCCATTTACCACCATGTAATTATGCTTGTCCCGCCGGTGAGGATATACAAGGGTGGCTTTCCCTTGCTCAAGAGGGAAAGTTTAGAGAGGCTTGGGAACATATTCTTGATAATAATCCCATGCCTGCAGTTCACGGGCGGGCATGTTATCATCCATGTGAAGGTTCATGTAATCGTAAAGAATTGGATGGATCTGTCACCATTCACGCTGTTGAACGGTTTTTGGGGGATATGGCTAATGACCGGGGATGGCAAGTTTCCGTTGCAGATAATCCTAATCGTAAACGTATTTTAATTGTTGGAGCTGGACCTGGGGGGTTATCTGCAGCTTATCATTTGTGTCGTATGGGGCATGAAGTTGTAATACGTGAGGCTTTTCCTGAACCTGGAGGCATGATGCGTTATGGCATTCCCGCTTATCGTTTACCGAGGGATATTCTAAAGCTTGATATTCATCGGATTGAACAGATGGGGGTCAAGATCAGATGTAATGATCCAGTGAGGGACTTATTGAAAGAAAAGCAGGAGGAACGGTTTGATGCGGTCTTTTTGGCAATAGGGGCTACAAAACCAAGTTTGTTAAATATTCCAATTGATAAGGAAGCGCGTCTTTTGTCAGCCATAGAGTTTTTGGGTGATGTCAATGCTGGGAAAAATCCAAAAATCGGTAAAAACGTTTTGGTCTATGGAGCCGGAAATACAGCGATGGATGCCGCTCGAACAGCCTTTCGTGCAGGGGCGCAAAAAGTAACGGTTATTTTCTTTTGGGATCGTTCGCATATGGAGGCGCATCAATTTGAGATTAAGGATGCAGAGGCAGAAGGTACTCAATTTAAATGTATGAGGACAATTGATTCTGTTTTTAAAGACAGGGTAATTTTACGGAAAATGATCATTGGCCAGGATGCTCGTCCGGAACCATCCGAGGAGATGGAGGAAATACAGATGGATACCGTTATTATGGCATTGGGACAGCAACCTGATAATCATTTTTTGCAAAATATTGAAGGAATAGAATTTGATTCAAAGGGGACTCTGGTTATTGATGCCCAGATGATGACTGGGGTTTCTGGCATATTTGCGGGCGGGGATGCTATTGACGGTCCTCGAAGTATCACGAATGCTGTGGGTTCTGGTAAAAAGGCTGCTCGGTTCATTAATGCTTGGCTGGATAATAAACCCTTTATTGTATCCCCAAAAAATCCGATTACCTATTATACGGATTTACATCTTCCCTTATTGGAGGATACACCTCAGATCCTACAAAAGGAATTGCCTGTTGAAAAGCGTGTTGGATTTACGGAAACATTAATCGGTTTTAATGAAAAGGAAGCTCTGTATGAAGCCAAACGCTGTCTTTCCTGTGGAAATTGCTATGAGTGTGATAACTGTCTGGCAGCTTGTCCAGAGGATGCTTTAACCAAAGCCGGAGTGGGAAAAGGGTATTTACTGGATATGGATCGTTGCACGGGATGTGCGGTCTGTTTTGAATCCTGTCCATGCCAAGCAATTGATATGACAGCTGAAAATATCTAAATATATTAATATTATATGCAGATAACGTCTCAAGAGAGGATGGTTATAGATGACTAATACAATAATGGACGCCAATACTGCAGTTGCCCATATTGCTTATCGTGTTAATGAGGTTTGTGCCATATTTCCGATTACGCCCTCATCCCCGATGGCTGAGCATATTGATGAATGGGCGGCAAAGGGAATTAAAAATATTTGGGGAAATATTCCCCTTGTTCAGGAAATGCAAAGTGAGGGTGGTGCTGCAGGAGCAGTACATGGCTCTTTACAAACAGGGGCGTTAACAACAACCTTTACGGCATCACAGGGATTGTTGTTGATGTTGCCAAACATGTTCAAGATCGCTGGTGAATTGACCTCGACGGTTTTTCATGTGGCAGCACGTTCTGTTGCAACTTCTGCCCTGTCAATTTTCGGGGATCATTCTGATGTCATGGCAAGCAGAATGACAGGTTTTGGCATGTGCTGTTCTGCATCAGTCCAGGAAGCCCATGATTTGGCTTTGATTATGCATGCTGTTACATTGGAGGCACGTGTACCTTTCATTCATTTTTTTGATGGTTTTCGTACGTCTCATGAATTAAACACATTGGATATCATATCTGATGAGATTATGGCTAAAATGATCGATGATGAATTTGTCATTGCACATCGTGAACGGGCCCTAAATCCCGAAAAACCCTTTATTAGAGGAACGGCTCATAATCCTGACACATTTTTCCAGGCACGTGAAGCGGTTAATCCATATTACAACCGGGTTATCAAACTTGTTGAAAAATACGTAAAGCGTTTAGGGGATTTAACAGGGCGTTACCATGATCTGATTGAATATGTTGGGGATTCTCGGGCAGAGCATGTTATCGTATTGATGGGATCCGCTGCCGAAACTGCTGACAATACAGCTGAAGCCCTCATAAAACAGGGGGAATCTGTTGGTGTTTTAAAAATTCGTCTCTATCGTCCTTTTCCTTCAGAAAAATTTCTCGAATTCCTGCCTACTTCAGTCAAACGAATTGCAGTTATGGATCGCACAAAAGAATCAGGTGCGTTGGGGGAACCTTTATATTTAGATGTGATGGCGACTTTGGCCGAGGCTGTCTCAAGGGGGAAAAGAAGGGATTTGCCCTTGATTATCGGTGGTAGGTATGGTCTTTCATCCAAGGATTTCACCCCTGCAATGGTCAAGGCCGTATTTGATGAGTTAAAGACAGAGAATCCTCGACATGGTTTTACAGTCGGTATCCAGGATGATTTAACCCATAACAGTTTAACCTATGATTCATCCTTTACAATTGATAGTGATCAAATTAAACGCGCCATGTTTTTTGGATTGAGTGCGGATGGAACCGTTGGGGCCAACAAAAATAGCGTGAAAATTATTGCTGAGGATGCAGGGGAATATGCACAGGGGTATTTTGTTTATGATTCTCATAAATCCGGTGCGCAGACTGTGTCCCATTTACGTTTTGGTAAAATTCCGATCAAGGCGGCCTATCTGGTTCAACGTGCCGATTTTGTTGGGTGTCATCATTTTCATTTTCTTTATCGTCAGGATATTCTTGAACATGTGGTGGAAGGTGGAGTTTTTCTGCTGAATGCGCATTATAATGCAGATGAAATTTGGCAACATTTACCTCGTTTGGTACAACAGCGTATTATTGAAAAGAAATTAAGATTTTACGTTGTTAATGCTTCAAAAGTTGCCCAAGAAGTTGGGTTGGGTATGCGCACCAATACGATTTTGCAAACCTGTTTTTTTGCAATTTCGGATATTCTTCCAAGGGATAAAGCGATTGAATATATCAAACATTCGATCAGGAAAACCTATCTTGTAAAAGGTGAGGATGTTGTACAGCAAAATTATAGGGCTGTTGATGCAGCCTGCGATAGCTTACAGCAAGTAAGGGTTCCAGACCGTGTATCAAGCAATATCGATCTTGAATGTCCTATTCCAGCAGATGCACCAGAGTTTGTTCATAAGGTTATTGCTCCTATGTTTGCGGGCAAGGGGGATCAAATTCCAGTAAGCTTGATCCCGGCAGATGGAACTTTTCCTTCCGGAACAGCCGTTTATGAAAAACGTAACGTTTCGGATTTTGTTCCTGAATGGCGAGAGGATCTGTGCGTGCAATGTGGTCAGTGCAGCTATGTTTGTCCACATAGTGTGATACGTTCCAAAACTTACCATGATCGTTATCTGGAAAAAGCACCAGAGGGATTTAAGACGGCACCTTTAAAAGTTAGGGGATATCCAAATATTAATTATACTTTGCAATTTTACGTGGAGGATTGCACAGGGTGTACTTTGTGTGTTGATGTATGTCCAGCGAAAAGTCCTATTGAGCCCGAAACTAAGGCAATCAATATGACAGCAAAGGAATCCCTGCTTGAAAGAGAAAAAAGGAATATTTTGTTTTTTGAAACTTTACCGGTTGATGATCGTAGCAAAGTTAATTTTTCGAATGTACGGGGTGTGCAGTTTCTGGAACCTTTATTTCAGTTTTCTGGTGCCTGTGCCGGATGTGGGGAAACGCCTTACCTGAAATTATTGACCCAGTTGTTTGGAGATCGCTTGCAAGTTGCCAACGCGACTGGTTGTTCATCAATCTATGGTGGCAATCTGCCTGTAACGCCCTGGTCTGTAAATGGAGAAGGACAGGGCCCAGCCTGGTCCAATTCTTTGTTTGAAGATAATGCCGAATTTGGATTGGGTTTTAGGATTGCTGTTGACAAACAGCTAGAAGTGGCCAGTTATTTATTGAAGCGATTGAGGGAAGAGGTCGGTACGGATCTGGCTGATGCGATTTTGAATTCATCACAGAAAGAAGAATCTGAAATTCAGGCCCAACGTTCACGGGTAAAAATGCTGAAGACACGTTTAGCTCGCCTTAAGAGTGATGATGCAAAACGTTTATTGGCATTGGCTGATTACTTTATCCGTCGCAGTATCTGGATTGTTGGTGGAGATGGTTGGGCCTATGACATTGGTTACGGTGGTTTGGATCATGTTTTAGCGTCAGGTGAAAATGTCAATATCCTCGTGCTGGATACAGAGATGTATTCCAATACAGGAGGTCAGGCCTCAAAGGCGACACCGTTCGGATCAATTGCCAAATTTGCATCAAAGGGAAAAGAAACAATTCGTAAAGATTTGGCGTTAATGGCCATGACATATGATAATGTCTATGTTGCCCAGGTTGCTCTGGGTTCCAATCCGCAACATACCCTAAAAGCATTTCGCCAGGCCGAAGCTTATGATGGGCCATCGTTGATCATTGCCTACAGCCACTGCATTGGACAGGGAATAGATATGCGTCATGGATTGACCCAACAAAAATTGGCGACAGCATCTGGTTATTGGCCATTATTCCGTTTTGATCCTATGATGCGGAAAATTGGTAAAAATCCTTTCCAACTGGATTCAGCCAGACCACGTATTGCTTTAAAAGAATATGCGGGTAATGAAATCAGATATCGGAATCTAAAACGGATACGTCCGAATGATGCCGAGGAAATTATGGAAAATGCACAAAAGGCAATTGACCGTCGTTATAAACAATATGAGGCCCTGGCATCAATTGAAACGGATGAAGTCAATCCTGTTGTATTGGGATTAAAACATTGAGACTAAATTAAAATATGTGATTGATGACACTCCTTGACGATTGCGGTCGAGGGGTGTTTTTATATTTTGACAATTATATTATCGTTATATTTTTATCAATTTGTGAATATAATATTTTTCCAATTGATTATTAGAAAATCAAAAATGGCTTTTTGGATGGTTCTAAAACATTTTAATACAGTTGGGAAGTGTCAATCTTGAATAAAACAACTCCAGCAATTCGGTTGTTAATTTCGGATATTGATGGAACATTGATACCAAACAATAAAATTGTCACAAATGAAACCATTCATGCTGTTCATAAAATGAAACAGGCAGGGATTGGATTGTCCCTGGTAAGTAGCAGGCCTGCCTTGGGTATGCGTTTGTATTTGGAGCAATTGAAAATAGAGTTGCCTTTTGCCGCATTGAATGGCGGAGAAATTCTTGATGTAAAAGGAAATATCCTTTCCAGAATTTGCATGAATCCTGTCCTGATTCTCGATATATGCAATATGCTCCAGAAGCATAAAATTGAAATATGGCTTTATAGTAGTCTTGAATGGTTCGTATTTACTACTGAAAGTGCTTTTGTGGAGCATGAACAAAAAGCCTTGCAATTGCAGCCGAAAATTATTCAAAACATTCAAGAACATGTAACCGATACAATAAAAATCATGGGTATTTCCCAGGATACTGTTTTACTTGATAATCTAGCACAACAGATAAAACGACGTCATGGCCGGGAAGTTTCCGCAGTTCATTCTTCAAAAAATTATCTGGATATCTCTCATTTAAAGGCAAATAAAGGATTTGCAGCTCAGAAAATAGCGGAATTACTTAAAATTCCGTTAAGTAAAACGGCATGTATAGGGGATATGGATAATGATATTCCGATGCTGAAAATTGCAGGAATGCCGATTGTTATGGGACAATCAAGTCAAAGGGTAAAACAATATGCTCATCATATTGCACGTACGAATGAGGAAAATGGATGGGCTTATGCTGTTAATCAATTTTTACTTTAATTTAAATGAAAATATTTTAAGTTGTGAAATAATGGTTTAATTTTGTAACCTGAATTGTTGAATCCCGGGCAAGGGTACATAAAAATTATAAAGAACGAGTTATCTATGACAGACAATATGGAAAAAGGGCATAATGCGAAAACCGGATATGTTCTTGTCTTACCTGATGCAAATGCACAGGCTAATTACCTGGCTGATATCATTTTGCACCAGATTGAGGAAAAAAAGGATGCGGTTTTCAGGATAGCGTTATCAGGAGGATCCACACCTAAAAAATTATACGAATTATTAGGGGGAGAGACTTACAGTCATCGACTGCCTTGGGAACGGTTGCATTTGTTTTTCGGTGATGAAAGAATGGTGCCCTATACGGATGAAGCCAGCAATTTCCGTATGGTTACCGAGGCTTTGCTTAATCATGTGAATATTCCATTTAGGAATGTTCATCCGATGCCTATTTTAGAAGATGTGGAAAAAGCTGCGCGATTATACGAAGAAAATTTACAGCATGAATATGGATCAAGGGTATTGAAGAATGGGGAACCCTTATTTGATATCGTTTTATTGGGACTGGGGACAGATGGTCATACGGCTTCACTTTTTCCTGACACAGCTGTTTTGGAGGAAAAACAGAAGTGGGTTTCTTGGTGTCAACCAAAAGACGCCCCTCATAGAAGAATGACATTGACCTATCCAGCAATTGCTTCCAGCCGTTTGGTTATATTTGTAGTGAGTGGAGAAAACAAGGTTAAGATTTTCCGTGAAGTAAGGGAAGAGAATGCAATATATCCCTCTTCAAAAATTGAAACGGAAGGAGAGGTTCACTGGATTTTGGATAAAGCGGCCGGTGGTGAATAAAAGAAGTCAGTAATTGGATAACGAAAGAATACTAGATAGAGATGGATGCACAACAAATCGTTAAATATAAAGAGCAACTTGGAAAAATAGGGGCTTCATTAGTTTCGCAAGGGATGAAAGTTGGATTGGGAAGTGGGAGTACCGCTGCATGTGTTATCCGATCTTTAGGCAAGCGGTGGCAAGAGGAAGGGTTGCGTTTTGAAGGTGTGCCTTCCTCGATTGCGTCGGCCAAGCTGGCCGAATCTTACGGAATTGAACTGACAACATTGGGGGAATGTCCAGAATTGGATATTGCCATTGATGGGGCAGATGAGGTTACGCATCAAGGATTACAGTTAATTAAGGGGTTGGGTGGCGCTTTATTACGAGAAAAAATTGTTCGCTATGCAGCCAAAAAATTTGTTATAGTCGTTGATGAACGTAAATTAGTCGATAAGCTTGGTGAGCATACACCTGTTCCAGTTGAGGTTACCCCTTTCGGTTGGGAAGCCACAATGAAACATTTGGAAAAAATTGGAGCATCAATAAAAGTTCGGGTCAAGAATGATCATCCTGATTTTTTCCTGACGGATGGTGGGAACATGATTCTGGATTGTGATTTTGGAATTATTGACGATCCTGTACGGCTAGAGAAAGATATCATTTCGATTGCTGGGGTTATCGAAAGCGGTTTATTTATTAATTGTACGGATGAGGCTTTAGTCGCAGGCTATAACGGGATTCAGCATTTATATAAGTAAAAGGAACACATCAATGTCTTTGTCCACGAATGATAATGTACAGATTAGGCCTTGTTTATTGGTGATAATGGGTGTTTCGGGATGTGGAAAAACGACATTGGCAAAAGGTTTGGATCAGTATCTTGACTGGCCTTTTCAGGAAGGGGACTCTTTTCATTCACAACATAATATCCAGAAAATGTCAGAAGGCAAACCTCTAACAGATAGCGATCGTTGGCCATGGCTGGAAAAATGTCATGCATGGTTGAAGGCATGTGCGGAAGAACATGGTGGGAAAGGGGTGTTAACATGTTCCGCCCTAAAAAGATCCTATCGTGATTTCTTGCGCAAGGGCATTAGGAAACCTTTCTATTTTGTAAATTTAAAAGTTCCATATGATGTTCTTCTTCAACGTATTGAAAAACGTGAAGGGCATTTTATGCCCGCAAGTTTACTGGATACACAGCTGAAAAGCTTTGAACCGCTCCAGGTGGATGAGCCTCATATAGAAATTGACATGTCCCATCCGCTTGAAACGGTTATTCGAGATACACTAATGAAATTACAGCAACTTTAGTTAAAAGCTGGCAGTCAGGGCGATATTAAAAGAACGACCCAGACCAGGCAGGGCACGCAATTCGTTAGTTGTGATTAAATCCCCTAAGGACATTCCTCCCAAAGGAAGATAATATTTTTTGTTGGCGATATTTTCTATGCTTGCATCTAGGCGAAGCATACGCCATGTATAACTCCCCCCGATATTGAACAAAACATAGCCAGGTGTTTTCGGTTCACGACGCATAGGGTCAACCTGACTTTTTGTATTGACGAAATTTGCCTCAATCCTGCCAGTCCATGGACCAAAATATTCATTAAGGCTTATCATTCCATTTAATGGCATCATGTGATAAAGGCTGTTGTGATTGGTTCGATCTTGACCCATAACCCAGTTGATATTTCCTTTCAATATGCCTTGACCATATTTCTTATTGTTCCATAATTTATAGGATTCAGCAGTGTTAATTCCATAGATTTGGGCGTTATGATTATCAAACTGTAATTTTGAGACAGTTGTATTTTGACGTGTTCGCATACTCCCAAGGTAATTAACGTTGATGTAATGGTGAATATAGGTATAGAAGGGTTGAACTTTGACCTCCCATATATCCTGGTGTGGATCGTGAAAGTCAAAGGTTGTGCTGACGGTATTGCCTACTTCCGGTTTGAGGTTGAGATTGCCGATATAACCATTTCCATCACCAAACCAGCCAATCATGCGCATGGCCATTGGAGATGTGCCCCAAGTATAACGTTCATATAAATTTGGAGAACGACTTTTCCGAGCATACCCACCTTCCCAGGTAAAGGATTTATTGACTGTCCATCGTGCCATGGCTGTAACATCAAAATTGGTATCGGTATGGCCACGGTTTGCAGTATTGAAATTATGAATGGCTTTCCGTTCCTCGGCATTTATTCCATTGATGCCTTGGTATCCAGATATTCTCCCTGTATTCATCATGACCAGATCATTTCGAAAACCGAGAAGGGTTGTGACTTTTGGGGTCCATTGGGCTTCCCATTCAGCAAAATTTCCCAATCGATCCCGATGGCCATTATTGATATTGTGATAGGTATGAGGTCCCATCATCATGTTTTTTTGTAGGGGGGGCCACCAGTCATTTAAACCTGAATGATCGAAAGAGCTGCCAATCCGTAACGTGTTATGATTATCTATGAATACCGTTGCCTTAACATTATATCCAGCTGTACGACCATCAATGTTCATGGGCATTCCTTTCGTGGCGGAATGGCCGCCTTTATTGCTGAGCATATTCATGGCATGGGTGACACGTTGCCAATAGCCTCTTGCTTCAATTGTTCCCCAATCGAAGTCACCCTTATATTTTCCATTGACAAAAATGGAGCGATTATTGGTCATATCCATATATTGATTGGGAAAACCTTCATAGGGTGTGTCAGATTGTCCATAGGTCAAAGAGAATAAATGGTTATCTTTTTTATAACCTAGGGTCACATCATGATTGAATGTTTTATAAGCAGAAGAATATACTTTTCCACCTCCGCTGCCTGCATGATAATTGCGGGATTGAGACCATGACCCGTTATAGCGGAGACTTAAATGTTTATTGGCAACAGTAATGTTTCCAGCAGTTCCTACGCCTGAACCATTACTATGATAAAAGCTTGAGACTTCTCCTTTGATGAGAATTTTTTTGTTTTTTTCTGCAAAAAGAGGATCTTTTCGTTGGATATCAATTGATCCGGCCAGGCTGTCCCCTCCCATACTTACGGGTGTGATACCGGCAATGATTTTGGCTGTTGCAACATCATGGGGATTAAGATAGGAAATGGCAGGATTCATATGGTTTGGACAATCCCCATTGATACGCATACCATCAATGAACGTGGCCACCCGATTATCCGCCATTCCGTTAATTACGGGTAAAGAGGCAATACGACCCGCACCATATTGACTGATACCCATTTGATTTTTGAAAAGATCCATTGGGTTTGGACTGTTATTAACAATATCCTTTAATTTATTCTTTTTTAAAAAAATTGAATTGGGTGGATTTGTGGAAAAGTCTGGGATGTCTTCTGATTCAATATGTATTTCTGGAACTGGTGCAGTGGTATTGGTTCTTGAAAGAGAGGTTTTATTTTGTGTAATGTTTTTTTGTGCTTTTCCATTAAAGGGGTAAAGAGAACACAATAATAAAAAAAGGTAAAATTTACATGTACAATGCCATCGATAAGACATAGATTAACCTGATATAATAATGATAAAGGAATAATTTGGTCATAATATCTGTATGACCATTAGAACTATCAGTGTTAATAAAGGGGTGGTGCACGGGGTAGTTGCGTATTCAAGGGTAATATCGGGGGAGGTTGAGCCTGATAAACCTTGCGCTTCAAAAAAAGATGAATAATTGTCAATTGGGGAAAGATAAGTAATAAATTTAACAAGGGGTTTGGAACAGCCAATCCATTACAGAGGGGACAAACAAAGATTCCATGATGTTGTTGATTGTGTTGGGAGTGTTGATCCGTTTTCTTGCTTATCTTAGAGTGGGAGAAAGTGGCAGTGTCACACATCGTCATTGACATGTATGCATGCTGATTTTGCATCATTGGACAATGCCAAAGCGAGGTAAATGTAAAAGGTAAAAGAATTAAATGACTTATAAACAGAAACAGGACAATAATAACAGAATATAAAGATACAGGATAAGAATCTTTATTTTTTTTTACCCATATATTTGTTGTAGAGGATAAAATCATTAATGCCTTGGTCAAGTATTGAAGATCATCATTATTTATTTGATTAAAATTATGGACAAAGTCAAATTTCTTTTTAGTATTTGAATGTTTTGTTTTATAGATAGAATAGAATAAAGGCTCTTTACCTCTAATATATTTGAGCAAATATGGCATCAAGGATTATGAAACAGGAACCTATCTGTCCTTCTCTGAATCAGAAAACGATTTTATCATCATTTCCAAAAAGGACGTTAGTTTTTTCCGAACATGTCAATTCAGTAGGGATAGAGCTGGCCTGTACGGTTGCTGTTCTATTTAATATAATTGTTTTCCTGCTAATGTTTTTTTGTTTACATGTAAAGAAAGAAGTTTTCCCACTCTCTTCAATGGTCGTGGTTCAATTTCAAGAAGGGATGAAATCTCTTTCCTCATTGGATGCAATTGCAGAAAATAAAACGGATGATCTGAAGGCAGTAACCATCCCCGTGGCCAGAAGTCCTGTCAATGCTTTGCCAGCCATGAACGTATTGCAAAAAATTTCAGTGCCAACCACTCAGGACCAATCGAGTAATCGTAACATTTCCAAAAATAAAATGGCTGCTCAATCAGCAATGGGACAGCAGAAAAGGCAAGATAGGGGAATGGAGCAGAAAGCCAAACCATCAATACCTTTAGTCAGTCACAACTTTCCATTGCAACGCTGCTCATCACCAAAAAGCACTTATCCCTTGGCTGCCCGTAGAAGACATGAACAGGGTGTTGCAAAGGTTGCATTGCAAATTTTGTCAAATGGACAGGTTGGTCAGGTAAAAATTGTTGAGACAAGTGGTTTTGTTGATTTGGATCGGGCTGCAATCGAGGCAGTCCAACAAATAAAATGCAGTGCACTGGAAGATAATGATACGCTTGTTCAGACAACAACCACGGTTCATTTTGAGTTAAGACACAACTAAAAATATATTAAGTAGTATTCATGTATAATTGAATAATATTTATGATCGGTTCAGCTGATATATATGTTTTTATATTATATAGTTTATTTGGTTATTGCCATTTTATTTTTAAAATTGAAATAGGTTTAAATTAAAAATACTTTTTCGGGAAGATTATCTGAAGTAAGAATATATCAAGAAAGAAAATTCTATCAATGCCTGTTTGGGGTTTATGGATTGATTATTTTCAAACTGTTGGAACCAGAAGACTATAATAAATTGTAACTTAAATTGAGTCATGAAATTCAATTTCATAGATATAATCTTTACTTTGAAACTGTTTGTTTGGTTTATAAAATCCTTGGTTTTAATATTTAATTGAATAAATTAATTTTTGTATCAGAAGGGTGATTATAGATGGAGATGATAAAAACGAAGGCTGCTGTTGCATGGAGAGCCAATCAGCCTCTTTCAATTGAGACAGTTGATTTAATGCCGCCACAAAAAGGGGAAGTTTTAATAAAGATAATTGCAACCAGTGTATGTCATACAGATGCATACACGCTTTCAGGAAAAGATCCTGAAGGTATATTTCCAGCAATATTGGGTCATGAAGGGGCGGGAATTATACAGGCTGTTGGTGAAGGGGTAACAAGTGTTTCTGTTGGTGATCATGTTATACCCTTATATACTCCGGAATGTGGAACATGTGAATATTGTCGTTCTGGTAAAACCAATCTCTGTCAGGCTATTCGTGTCACTCAAGGTCAAGGGTTGATGCCTGATGGTACGAACCGTTTTTTTAAAGACGGCGAACCTATCTATCATTATATGGGAACATCTACATTTTCCGAATATACGGTTGTTCCGGAGATTTCTGTAGCAAAAATCAGTAAACAGGCACCTTTGGAAAAAGTATGTTTATTGGGTTGTGGAATCACAACTGGTATGGGAGCTGTAAAAAATACGGCAAAAGTACAAAAAGGTGATAGTGTTGCAGTTTTTGGGTTGGGTGCGATTGGCTTGTCGGTCATTATGGGAGCCCATATGGCGGGTGCAGGTCGCATTGTCGCAATTGATATTGATTCAGAAAAATTTAAATTGGCTAGGAAGTTAGGTGCTACCGATTTAATAAATCCTAAAGATTATTCCGCCTCAATACAGGAAGTTGTAATTGAAAAAACAAGAGGTGGAGTAGATTTTTCATTTGAATGTATAGGAAACGTTCAGGTAATGCGTTCTGCTCTTGAATGTTGTCACAAAGGTTGGGGAGAATCTGTTATCATTGGTGTTGCCGGGGCAGGTGAGGAAATTTCCACCCGTCCTTTTCAATTGGTGACGGGTCGTGTATGGCGAGGATCCGCATTTGGTGGGGTTAAGGGGCGTTCACAATTGCCTGTTATTGTAAATGATTATCTGCAAGGCAAATTTGTTTTGGAGGATTTTATAACACAAGACTTGGCATTTGATGAGATTAATAGGGCTTTTGATTTATTGCATCAGGGAAAGGCTATTCGAACTGTTTTACATTACTAGTTTCAGATAGGTTTGACAGGAAATATTATGAAATATGTTGAATTGGAAACTCATCAATCTTTTGGTGGACAGCAAAAACGGTTCAGACACTGGTCAGTCACACTGGACTGCGAAATGAGTTATTCAGTTTACTTGCCACCTGATTACAGGAATACAACTTTACCTATATTATACTGGCTTTCCGGTTTAACTTGTAATGACCAGAATTTTGTGACTAAGGCAGGGGCGCAAAAATATGCTGCAGAATTGGGAATTATACTGGTTGTCCCTGATACAAGTCCCCGAGGTGATATAATTCCTGACGCGCCTTCTTATGATCTGGGACAGGGAGCGAGTTTTTACGTTAATGCGACACAAGAACCCTGGAAACAAAATTATCAAATGTTTGATTATATTTCCATTGAGCTTCCCAAATTGATCAAGCGACAATTTAAATCGAATGGCAGGCAATCTATTGCTGGACATTCAATGGGTGGTCATGGTGCTTTGATGTTTGCCCTAAAACATCCTGGTCGATTTTGTTCGGTTTCGGCTTTTGCACCAATTGTTAATCCAATGCAGGTGCCGTTTGGGCGTAAGGCATTTTATCATTATCTTGGAGATAGCAAGGAAACTTGGCAAGTCTATGATAGCTGTTTTCTAATGGAGCATTATATTGACCAACCCTTTCCCATATTGATTGATCAGGGAACAAAGGATGAATTTTTATTAAAACAGTTAAAACCAGAAATTTTGGAAACTGTTGCCCTCAAAAAGAATTGGCCGTTTCAATTGCGATGGCAGAAAGATTATGATCACAGCTATTTTTTTGTTTCAAGTTTTATCCGTGATCATTTGTTATTTCATTATAGATATTTAAAGTAAATATATGTGAATAATCATATCAAGAATTTATGCAGTTTCACGTTTTTTGAAATGAGGACAGTTTGTATAAACTATATTTAATGGATTATTGATTCAAGGGTCTCCACAATCCGATGCGTTTCTGTTCCTGTTTGAATGGAGGTTCTATATTTTCCCTCTGGATCCATGAGAATGAACTGATCATAAGGTTCAACAAGGCTTATATCACTATTGATTGGCGCTTTTTTGATGGAAACATGATAAAGAATTGAAATATCACGAAGCGCCAGTTCACCACCGGTCAGGGCTATAATTTTATCATTATAGGTTTTCATACTTAACATCAGACGGCTGGGTGTATCATAGTTAGAATCAAAGGATATGAAAATTGGAACAAGTTGAGATGCTTTATTCTCTAAATGGTTAATGATCTCACCCATTTTTATAAGATCCTTACGACATTGATTATGCGGGCAACGTGTTGCACCGAAATACATCAACATCCATTTTCCCCTGAATATTCCGTCATTGACGATACTTCCTGCAGGGCTGATAAGTTGAAAACCCCCTCCGATTATATTGGAATTTTCAGGCGCAACGGCTGTATGATTGGCAGTGAATTTAATCCCGAGGAACATCATGCCAATAATGAAAGCGATAAATAGGAATGAAATAATCCAAATAGATTTTTTTTGATTTTGTGGCATGATTTAATGTGCTTCTGCCCAGTTTTTACCTATTCCAGCCTCAACAACAAGGGGAATGGAAAGATTAACAGTGTTTTCCATTGTTTGCTTTACAAGATTAACGAATGTTTCAGCATAATCTGTTCGCACTTCAAAAAGCAACTCGTCATGAACTTGTAATAACATGCTTACGGGGAGTTTTTTTTCTGTGATGATTTTGTCCATATCCCGCATTGCGCATTTTATAATGTCGGCGGCGCCCCCCTGAATAGGAGCATTTATGGCTTGGCGTTCGGCATAAGCCTTTTGTGGACCTTTGCTATTTTTAATTCCAGCAATCCAGCATTTTCTGCCAAAAGGTGTTAGAACAAATCCCTTTTCCTTTGCCTCTTCCTGGGTATTTTGCATATATGCCCTTATTTCAGGGTAACGTTTAAAATAGGTCTCAATATATTGTTTGGCATCAGATGATGAAACATTCAATTGTTTGGCTAACCCAAAGGCACTAATTCCATAAATAATACCAAAATTGATTGCTTTGGCCTGTCGACGCAGCAAAGGTTGCATTTCATTGATTGGAACGTCAAAGACCTCTGAGGCTGTACGGGCATGAATATCCTCATTATGAATAAAGGATTCTTTTAATTGGGGAATATTTGCAACATGTGCAAGAAGCCTCAATTCTATTTGTGAATAATCTGCGGAAACAAGAACATGGCCAGGCTTGGCAATAAATGCTTCCCTGATTTTTCCACCGTCTTCTGTTCGAATAGGTATATTTTGTAAATTGGGATCATTGGAAGACAAACGTCCCGTAACGGTTCCAACCATATTAAAGCTGGTATGTACACGTTTTGTTTCCGGGTTTATTTCCTTAACCAAGGCATCCGTATAGGTGGATTTAAGTTTCGCCAATTGTCGCCAAGCCAGCAGTTTTTCAGCAATCTCGTAACCCTGATCGCTAAGTTCTTGTAATACCTTGACATCTGTTCCCCATGTACCAGATTTCATACGTTTTCCACCAGGCAACTTCATCTGGTCAAAAAGGATCTCCCCAAGCTGTTTTGGTGAGGCCAAATTGAATTCTTCACCGGAAACATGATAGATTTCTTTTTCTTTTTCTGACATTTTTTCGGTGAAAGTAGTAGAAAGCTTTTGAAGAAGGGAAGCGTCAATCATAATTCCATTTTGTTCCATCCTGGTCAGGATTGGAATTAGGGGACGTTCTATTTCTTCATAAAGACCTAGAACATGTGCGGTTCTTAATTGAGGTCGCAATATTTCCCATAAACGCAAAGTAACATCTGCATCTTCACCTGCATAGGTTGTTGCCTCTTCAATTGAAACTTGCGCAAAAGGGATACGTTTACGACCGGTTCCGGTTAATGCATCATAAGATATTGTTTGATGATTCAAATAGCGTTTTGCCAGTTCATCCATTCCATGTCTGTGCTCTCCTGCCGCTAGGTTGTAAGAAATAATCATTGTGTCATCATAGGGGGCAGGTTGCGGGAACCCGTTATGTTCCAAAACAAGAAAATCATACTTTGCATTATGAAAAATCTTGAGGATGGAAGGATCTGTTAGAATGGGGCTAAGATACTGAATGACATTTTTTAATGAAATTTGTTCTGGTTTTAATAATTCTCCATCTATTTGATGATTGATGGGAATATAACAGGCTTTACCCGGGGCTACAGCTATGGAAATCCCGATTAGATTTGCCTGTAATGCATTAAGGTTGTCGGTTTCAGTATCCACGGCACAAAAATGGGTTGTTTGAATTCGGTGAATCCATTTCTGTAATTGCGTGTTATTGAGAATGGTCTCATACTGATGATACGGGGCGGTAAGAACCGCTTTGTTTGGTTCGAGACCGGTATGTGTTTCCTGTCTGCGAGATGTATGAGGAATGTCGTTTGTATTATGAGAATTTTTTGTCCAGCGATTTAATATGGAGCGGAATCCATGTTTTTGAAGCCATGCTGTAACTTTTTTAGGATCAGCCTTGCAACAATTTAACTGATCAATCGGGGTGGGTAGAGGAATATCATCTTTTAGCTGAACAAGTTGATATGAAATTCGTGCATTTTCCTTGTTGGTTTCAAGATTATCGCGCCGTTTGGAGGGTTTCATCATAGGAATGGCAGCAAGGATATCCTCCAATTGTCCATATTCATGAATTAAAGCGGCTGCCGTTTTGGGACCTATGCCAGGAACTCCAGGGACATTATCTACCGGGTCTCCCATCAATGCTTGTAAGGAAATCATATCTGTTGGGGACACACCAAATTTAGCTTGTACCTCTTCAATCTTGATGATTTTTTCCTTGATAGGATCCTGCATTTGAATATGTTCGTTGATTAATTGCATCAGATCCTTATCGGAAGAAATAATTGTACATTTGCCCCCATCTGCCACGATTGCTTTTGCGTAACTTGCAATAAGATCATCAGCTTCCCATCCTGCCATTTCAATTGTTGGTAATCCCAGAATTTCAGAGGCTTCCCGAACAAGTGAAAACTGGGGAATAAGCTCTTCAGGAGGAGAGGGTCTATGTGCTTTATAAGCTGGATAAATTTCATTCCTGAAGGTTTTTCTTCCTGCATCAAAAATTACAGCCATATGACTGGCCACACGATCACGGATTAGTTTTATCATCATGTTAGTAAAACCATAAACCGCGTTGACAGGTATTCCTGATGGATCAGTCATTAAGGGAATGGCATGAAAAGCACGAAAAATAAACCCGGATCCATCAATGAGGATTAAGTGTTTTTGATTTGATGCAGAAGATGAAGTCATGAAAGATGTTAATTTGATTCAGATGGTTTATAGACAAATGATTTTGAGCAATAAGGACAGGTTGCCTGTCCGTTTTTTAGTTTTAGAAAAACCCGTGGATGACCGAACAGTGTGTGATTACCCTCACAAGCAACGGTTTGGGAGGACGTATAAATGGTTTCAATAGGTTTTGCCGGTAAGGTTGTTGTAGAATCTTTTTCTAAATTCATGAATATACCCTTGTTAAGTGGTTCAGAACTTGTCATTTATAAAAATAAAATTTATCTTGGACAAATATGTTTTTCTTAAATCGTTTAAGTTCTGTCTATTTACATAAAGCTTGCTATTTTTTTCTGATCGGAATTTATTTCCTGACCCAACATTGTAATATAGCCTATGCAGAAGTTAAAGTGAATAGTTCTGTTTTGAATACATCCTCTATCGGTTCTGATCCCTATGCACGTTATAAAAAGCTGATTTCTCCTGATTTGTGGTGGGAAATGTCGGATCATGCCCGTATTCCTGTGCGTATATGGCGGGCAATACAACAAAAAGCAATTATCTTGGCTTTACATGGATTTAATGATAGTCGCGATGCGTGGGAAGATTCAGCAGATCATTTTGTTAAGTCAGGTGTAACTTTATATTCCCCGGATCAGAGAGGATTTGGACAAGCACCGTTAAGAGGGAATTGGGCGGGTAGCCGTCGGATGATTGACGATATTATTGAGGAAATATCATTTTTAAAAACTCGATATCCCGATACACCCTTGTATGTGATGGGAGAGAGTATGGGGGGGGCTGTCGCCATGTGTTTGGCCTCACGTCCTAATGTTCCAAAAGTCGATGGTTATATTTTACTGGCCCCAGCCGTGTGGGGTCATAAACAGCTGGGACTGGTTGCCGATGTTATCTTGCGCATGATCAATACGATCGCCCCGAATTGGCGGTTAAGTGGAAAAAGCGCCCCGGTAACCATCAGGGCAAGTGATAATGATGAATCCCTGTTACGTTTGTATTTTGATCCGTTATCATTGCATAAAGCCCGTGTAAAGGCATTGTATGGGTTGGTCAATTTGATGAGCAAGGCTGCAAAGGCTGCTCCTTATATTCATTCTCCAATCCTTGTAATGTATGGTGATATGGATCAGCTCATCCCTGATTCTTCAATGAAAAAGGTCTGGCGACAATTTCCTTCTTGGGTAAGAAAGGATTATATTCCTGGAGGATATCATTTATTGTTGCGTGGTAGAAATAGAAACATTGTGGTGCAGGATATACTGAGCTGGATTTTTAGTCCGGATCAGTTTTTGCCATCAGGTGGAGATATTTCAACCTCCACATGGTTATCGATTGAGGGAAAGGAAAAAATACCGGTTTATTTGCCAAGCCAGGTTGATAATTTTATTAAAAAATAAAAGTCTCTATATCTTATGGGTGATAGTGCAATAACAGCTTGCCGGCTAGCCTTGGAGGAGAACAGCTCCAGCAGTCCGATTGGTGGCCGTATCTACCAAAATGGCTGCACCCACATCTTTTGCCTGGTTATAGGGTAAAACCGGAATTGGCTGTTGCAAGGTTAGGGAAACTTGTCCAATACTGTTTTTCTGTAAATCCTTGGCAGGTTCTTTTTCCAGATTATGTATATTTAGATGATTATGAATCGATGAGATTTTCGCCTTGATCCAGCGGTGACCATGTTTCAACCAATAAAGTCTTCCAATAATCAAAGGTTCGTCATCCAACCATGCCAGGGTGACTTGGACCTCTTTTTGTAATGGAGATATGGAAGGAGAGGTTATCCAGTCCCCTCGGGAAATGTCTATTTCCCGGTCAAGAATTAATCCAACGGATTTACCCGCTTCAGCACAGGGTATTTCGTTTTGTAGTGCATCGGCAAAAATCTTAGCAATTTTTGCTTTTAGTCCAGAAGGTTGCACAATAATTTCATTTTCTGGCTTGACAGCTCCTGCCGCTATTTTCCCCCAAAAAATTCTTTGACCATGTTGGGTGGGGCTGGATTGGGTTTCAGATAGTTTTTGTACATATTGGACAGGGAAATATAAAGGACATTTGACAATATGTTGTTGGGAGGGAAGTTCGGTCAAGGCGTCTAAAAGACAGGGACCGTGATAGACATTTTCACATAAGCGATATCTTTCGTTATCAGCTATAGTGGAGATGATATTATAACCTTTTAATGCTGAAATGGGTATGATGTGCGTAACAGGTATATTTGCTTCCTGAGTGAATTTTTTTAGTGCTTTTTTAATATGCACAAAGGCAATATCGGGATTTTTGACAGCATCAAGTTTATTGATGGCGAAAAGCAGCGAAGGGACTTTTAATAGGTTGGCAAGTAATGTGTGTCGACGGGTTTGAGGCAACAAGTCAACATTTTCCATCTCCCAGTTTAATTTTGTCGCATCGACCAAAATGACGGCAGCGTCACTATTGCTGGCGGCGGTTACCATGTTTCTTGTGTATTGTTCATGACCTGGTGCGTCCGCGATAATGAATTTACGAGTTGGTGTGGTAAAATAACGGTATGCCACATCGATTGTAATACCTTGTTCTCGTTCAGCTTGTAATCCATCTGTAAGCCGGGCGAGATCGTAGGAACGGTCTGTCGAAAACTGTTGTTGTATACCAGATAGTTGATCGGCAAGAATTGCCTTGCTATCGAGTAATAAACGGCCGATTAATGTGCTTTTGCCATCGTCAACGTTTCCGGCGGTCAGGAATTTTAATGTATGATGTGAATGAGAGGTGGAATTTACGGGAGAAGATATCATGATGCATTCCTTAAGAAATAAAAACGGGGATAGAGAGATCAGAAATAACCTTCAAGTTTACGTTTTTCCATTGAGGCTTCTGAGGTCTGGTCATCCATACGGGTTGCACCACGTTCACTGATCGTGACGGTAGCTGTTTCCCTGACAATATCGCGTGCTGTTTTTGCATTGCTTTCAATAGGGCAAGTACAGGTCATGTCACCGACCGTGCGAAAGCGGACAGTTTTGGTAAGAATTTCTTCATCTTGTTTAGGCTGTGTTACCTCTGTTACAGGAACAAGCAACCCTTTTCGGGGAATGACTTGCCGTTGATGAGCGTAGTAAAGGCTGGGTAAGGGAATATTTTCCTGTTCGATATAACGCCATACATCATATTCCGTCCAGTTAGAGATTGGAAAAACACGGAAATTTTCACCCGGATGAATTCTGGTATTGAATATGTTCCATAATTCTGGCCGTTGATCTTTGGGTTGCCATTGACCAAAAGAATCCCTGTGTGAAAAAATTCTTTCCTTGGCACGAGCCTTTTCTTCGTCACGGCGGGCCCCTCCAATTAATGCATCAAAACCAAATTCCTCTATAGCCTCCAACAATGTTACTGATTGATGGGGATTACGGCTTTCCAAAGGATGAGATAGCCTCACCGTACCTCGTTTCATTGATTCTTCTACTGATCGAATTATTAAATTTGCCTTTAATTCTTTTGCTCTCTGATCACGAAATTGGATGACTTCTGGGAAATTATGTCCTGTATCGATCATAAGAAGCGGAAAGGGGAAGCGTCCCTGCCCAAAGGCTTTTTCAGCCAGCCTTAATAAAATACATGAATCCTTGCCGCCAGAAAATAACAGGGCTGGTTTTTCGAAGGAACCAGCCACTTCACGCATAATGAATATGGCCTCTTCTTCCAGATCATTTAAGGCAGGGTTCGAGGATGATATGAGAAAATTCATGATAAAATGACCATAATTAAAATATGTTAAGACTGATGAGATTTGAGAGAAATGGGTGCACTCACATGAAGACCACATTCCTTCGCTTCATCATGTTCCCACCACCAGCGTCCAGCTCTGAAATCTTCGCCAAGAGTGATGGCGCGAGTGCATGGTTCGCAGCCAATACTGACAAAAAAATGATCATGAAGCGTATTGTAGGGAACGCGATATGTTTTAACGTAGTACCACACATCTCCATTTGTCCAGTCAAGTAAAGGGTTTAGCTTTACTTCAGGTTGATCATTCCCTTTGTTTTCAGGTTCAACTGCTTGAAGATTGGCCCGGAAATTTGATTGTTCCTTGCGTAATCCTGTAATCCAACCTTTATAGTTTCGTAAAAGGTCGGTCAGGGGGACCAGTTTTCTGATGTGACAACATTCTTTACGAAGCTCAGTTGATCGATAAATCGCTTTTTCACCATTTTTTTGAACATAATTCTGGATTGTTCTTTTGTTTGGATAATAGCTTTTTATTTTTATACTATAATGAATTTCAGCTTGTCTTTTTAAGGCTAGCGTTTGAGGATGCAGTTTTAGTGTATCCAGCATGGAAACCTGAATGGGTAAATCAAGCTGATGGATAAGATCTGTGATTACCATATCCTCCACCCCTAAACTGGTTGCCTGAACCAATGGTGAATAATCCCGATTTATTTTTTGCAGGAATGATCTTGTTTGTTCGAGCTTCTGTTCATATTGCTCGCTTGGATGTTTGGAATAGAATTCAAGTGGTGTCATCGTAAACTGTTACCTAAGTTGATATAATAATTCTGTTATTAGGAATTTGAAAAAGATGCGGTTAGAAATTCTGGTGTTAATGACTAAACAGGATAATCTGCAGTAGGGGGCTGATCCATGGTAAAACTATTCCTCAAATTACTTTAATTAACTGTAAAATATAGAATATTTTCAATTTATGCAATATAATTTGTATTATTTAAGTAAATAAAGTCAATTAATAACTATAAAATATTGTATATTTTATTTATAGTTTATTGATTTATATATAAAATTTATAATTTTCTTGTATATATTCATATTTCAAAATCTAAAATTGGCTTAAAATAAATAATTTGGCCTTTTTTTAGATTCTGAATTTTTGGAATTGTTTTTGGAATTTGGGCTTCAATGTAAGAGGTGCATTGTTGAGGTTTTAAAACTAGTTTCAGTAAAGCACCAAGGGGTCGTATATCGATGACTTCTGCTGGATAGTATCCTATAGGGGATATATCGTTAATTTGTATATCAATTTCATAGGGACGAAAGTTAAAGCTTTTTTCCCCAATGCGTAAATTATTCGAATCGCCCAGAAAATTATAGACAAAATCATTGGTCGGATTATTGAGGATTTCAATTGGGGAGCCAATTTGTTCAATGACACCCCTATTCATGATGACAACACGATCAGCAATTTCCATGGCCTCCTCCTGATCATGCGTTACAAAAATGGTTGTCAGGTAAATGTCTTGATGAAACTGGGTTAGCCAACGTCGTAATTCTCTTCGGACCTTTGTATCAAGAGCGGAA
This sequence comes from Commensalibacter melissae, assembly GCF_009734185.1. NCBI lineage: Bacteria > Pseudomonadati > Pseudomonadota > Alphaproteobacteria > Acetobacterales > Acetobacteraceae > Commensalibacter > Commensalibacter melissae. The sequence goes on from NZ_CP046393.1 coordinate 135,170, forward strand.
AAAGGTTCATCCAGTAATAGAATTTTGGGATTTATGGCTAGGGTACGCGCCAGGGCAATTCTTTGGCATTGTCCGCCGGAGAGTTCATGTGGATAATGATTGGCCACATGTTCAAGTTGTACCATTTCCAGAAGAAATTGAGCTTTTTTCGTGATTTCTTTGGGGGAAAGCCTTACTTTTTTTGGTTTAATGCGTAGACCAAACGCAATATTGTCAATAACTTTCATATGTGGGAATAAAGCGAAATTCTGGAATACATACCCAATATGTCGATTACGAATATCTTCCTTGCTTATATCCTGGTTTTCAAAAAAGATGTGTCCCGAGGTGGGCAATTCCAAACCTGCAATAATTCGTAACAGGCTTGTTTTTCCACATCCCGATGGTCCTAGGAGTGCAACAAGCTCACCTTTTTCAATGGTGAGGTTTATATCATTGAGTGCATGATAATGATTGAACCATTTATTGAGATGAGATATCTGAATACCCATTTTAACTATTTCCCTTCTTTTGGGACGGTTTAAGTTGTTTCTCACACCAATATCTTAGAATGAGAATGAATAGGGCCATGATAAGAAGGAGAATGGAAATACTGAATGCGGCCGCGGCATTATATTCATTATATAAAATCTCGATATGAAGGGGTAAGGTATTGGTCAGGCCTTGTATATGGCCTGAAACAATTGAAACGGCACCAAATTCTCCCATGGCACGGGCGGTACACATAACAATACCATACAGAAATGCCCATTTGATGTTGGGAAATGTTATTTTTTTAAAAATTTGCCATCCTGATGCCCCTAACAAACGGGCGGTTTCCTCTTCTTGATTGCACTGGGTTTGCATTAAGGCGATCAAAGAACGTGCGATAAAGGGAAAAGTCACAAAAATGGTTACAAGAATAATTCCTGGAATTGCATAAATAATTTGTAAGTGATAATGCATTAAAAAAGTATGTAAAATACCTTGCGATCCATAGAGTAAGGTATAAATCAAACCTGCAATCACAGGGGAAATGGAAAAAGGCAGATCGATGAGGGTTAAAAGTATATTTTTCCCTTTGAAATCATATTTGCATAAACACCATCCGGCCATCAGTCCGAAGATTCCATTGAAAAAAACGGCGCAGGAAGTCGCTATTATTGTTAATTTTAGTGCCGCCAGGGCTTCTGACGAAGTACAGGTGACCCAGAAAAAGACAATACCTTTGCCTAAACCTTCAATTAGAATGATAGAAAGGGGTGCGATAAAAATAATTAAAAAAATGAGCCAAGTAATAAAGATAACGCTGTTTTTTTGCCAATTTACAAAAGGTTTGGAGGAATAAAAGGGCATTTATGTATTCCTCTGAAAAATATTAAAAGGGGAAAGCTGGGATGTGGATAGAATTAGGCGGTAAGGTTTAAAATGTTTTTGGAACAGGTTGAAAAAAAATAATAAAGAAAAAGAAACCAGCAACATTAAGAGACTGATTACAGTTGCACTCGTATAATCAAACTGGTCAAGTTTTGATACGATTAAGATAGGTAAAATTTCCGTTTTGTAAGGAATATTTGCGGCAATGAACACAACGGAGCCATATTCTCCCAAGCTTCTTGCAACAGAAAGCGAAAAACCGGTAAGCCATGCAGGAAATAAAATGGGGAGAAAGATATATATAAATGTTTGTAAACGGGTTGCACCTAGTGTGTAAGCCGCTTCTTGTAATGAGGGGGGGAACTCTTTTATAACGGGTTGCAAGGTTCTGATTACAAAGGGAATTGTAACGAATATGAGGGCAAGAATAATTCCCAGGGGTGTGTAGGCAACCTTGAAGGGTAAAATTGTACCGAATAAACCGTTGGGCGCATATAAGTCTGTTAATGCAATGCCTGCAATTGCAGTAGGTAATGCCAGGGGAAGATCAATCATTGAATCAATTATTTTTTTTCCCTTGAATTCGTAACGTATTAAATTCCAGGCCAAAAAACCGCCTAGGATAGAGGACAGTAAAGAAGCGCAGAAAGAGGTGTAAAAAGAAAGTTTTAATGCGCTTAATAAGCGTTGATCGGTTAAGATCATGACAAGCTGATGACTATTGATATGGGTGCTGTAAAGAATCAGTCCAACCAATGGTAATAAAACGATAAAGGACAACCAGAAAAGACTGTATCCAAAACTAAGCCAAAACCCTGGAAGAATTGAATATCGGGAAAAAGACATAATTTTTTCCTTATGGCTTTATTGATTAATACTGTGAATGATTTGGTCAAAAATGGCATGATCTTTGAAAAACTTTTGGTTAATCTCTGCCCAGTTTTTGAAGAAATCATTGATCTTTAAAAGATGAAGGGGACGAAACATGATGTAATGGGATGCTATACGTGGATTGATGGGACGATAATAATTTTGAGCGGCAATTTTTTGACCTTCATCGCTGTAAAGCATAAGTAAATAATCTTTTGCTACTTCTCTTGTTTTTTTTTGGTCAATAACAGTATCGATGAGTGCAACGGGGGGTTCCGTTAGGATAGATGTGGATGGGGTTATTACCTCAAATTGTCCTGCCCCTGATTCACGGGTTGCCATATAGGCCTCATTCTCCCAAGAAATAAGTACATCTCCAATGTTGCGTTGGGTAAATGTAAGACTGGCGTTCCTTGCCCCGGTATCAAGTATGGGAACATTTTTATAAAGCTGTTTGACAAAATCATAGGCCTCTTGTGGATCATGATTTTTGGTATAACTGTAAAGCCATGCAGCGAGAAAATTCCATCTTGCCCCACCAGAGGTTTTTGGATTGGGGGTAATTACAGCAATGTCAGGTTTGACAAGATCATTCCAGTCATGGATATGCTTGGGATTACCTTTGCGAACAAGAAAAACAATGGTTGATGTATAAGGAACACTATGATTGGGAAAATTGTCCTGCCAGTTTTTGGTCAGCAAGGGGTGATATTTATTGATTGCATCAATATCTCCGGCAAGAGCTAGTGTGGCAATATCGGCTTGCATACCGTCAATAATGGCCCTGGCCTGCTTTCCTGAACCACTATGGGATTGGTATATTATGACATCCTGACCTGTTTTCTGTTTCCAGTAATGTTGAAAAAAATGGTTATATTGATGAAAGAATTCTCGTGTTGGATCATAGGAAGAATTCAATAGAGTTATGGTTTTAGTACGGGCGGTGGATGTTGTGACGGCAAAAACTGCAATAATCAAAGCTATATATAAGTGTAATGTTTGAGTAATATATCTGAATAAAAACATAGGGATATGGCTTTGAAAGGGGAATAATTACTTGCGTAAATGTGAATATGAACTATTTTAACAAAAAATAAAAGTTAATTTTTAAAAAATATAATAAATTACTTTTTTATAAAGTATTTTAAATCTGTGTAAATATAAATTTTCAGATTTATCTAGAAGATAAATTTGATGACATTAATTTTGATATATATATCAATTATTTCTGTTTTACAACAAACTTCAATTTTCGCGAAAATGTTTATTTTATAATTTTAGGGGTCAATATAAAATACATTTTATATCATTATCATCATGTTGCCGCCAATTTAAATAATCATTATTTAGATTAGTATAAAATTTAGATTAATTTTATATGTTTTATAAAAATGAATAATATATCAATAACGCTTAACAAATTTATTAAATTATCAGTAAATTGGTTTGTTATTACTGTTTTTTTATCTTCAATTTTATCAATATTATTAATATTAGAATTGGTGTTGTTGTCAAAAATCATTACTTCAATCATATTTTATAAAGCGAATATTTCTTTTGTTGATAACGAAGTTATTTATTTTATATGTTGTGTATTTTTTCAAATTTGTACCAGATCTGTTTCTGATATTACTGGCATAAAAGCGGCATTAAAAATTACAAAAGCTATAAGGTTGGAGATTTATCAATCACTGTTTAGAACAGGTCCAATTTCCTACAGTCATATTTCTTTGGGGGAAATGGTTAACAGCCTAACAGAAGCCGTCGATAATCTGCTTCCCTATTTTGCACGCTATATCCCCAGTGCCGTGATGATGGTCATATTGCCCCTGTTTATTTTGGCCACTGTTTTAAACTTTGATATTTGGGGTTTTGTGATTTTGTTATGTACGGGTCCTTTAATTCCGCTTTTTATGGCTTTGGTTGGATATACGGCACAGGTGATTATGGATAGACAATGGCGGCAGTTATCCCTGTTAAGCGGAAACTTTTTTGACATGTTGAAAGGGTTGAAGACCTTACGGTTATTTGGACGGGCTGGTGAAAGTCTGAAATTTATTGAAAAACTTTCAGATGAATATCGTAAAACAACGCTGTCAGTTATGAAGGTTGCGTTTTTAACGTCAGCAGTGTTGGAATTTTTTTCAAGTTTATCAATTGCAGTTGTCGCTGTGACATTTGGTATTCGTTTGTTAAATGGAACCATGCATTTTCACTCTGCTTTTCTTGTCCTGTTATTGGCGCCAGAATATTTCATGCCTTTACGAGACTTTTCATCGAGTTACCATGCCAGACAAAATGCAAATGCAGCCTTGGATCAATTAAAAAAAATATATAGTTTACCGAAACTAATTAAATTTTCTTATCAAAATAAAAGAACAGATACTTGTATTAGGGAAATCATTCTCGATCATGTAACGGTTAAGAATAAAGAAAATATAAATTTAGTGCAGGATATCACTTGTACATTTTTAAGAGATAGGCTCAATATTATATTTGGTCATAGCGGTGCTGGAAAAACGACGTTATTAAATATTCTACTTGGTTTTTTGCCTATACAATCAGGCACGCTTAAAATGGTTGATTTAAAAAACCAGTCGCAATCTATAAATATGGTTGATATTGCCTGGGTTCCTCAAGAACCTTTATTGCTATATGGGACGATTGGGGATAATTTATCCCTGAAAGCTTTTGAACCTTCTCTTGATCAATTGCGTAATGTAGCCAATCAAGCCGGTATTTTGTCTTTCATAGAAACCCTACCACAGGGTTTTGAAACCCATATAGGGGAGGAAGGGCAGAATTTATCGGGTGGACAAATAAGACGCCTTATGTTGGCACGAGCGCTGTTAAAAAATCCAGATATTCTGATTCTTGACGAGCCCACTTCCGGGCTGGATCAAAAAAATGCCTTGCAGATCATTCAGACTATTCAACTTCTTAAAAAGGGCAGGATTGTTATTGTGGCAACGCACAATCCCCTTTTAATCTCTTATGGTGAGGTTTCTGTACAAATAGATCGGAAACAACTGCTTTATAATTCAAGGGTTGGTGGCAAGTCGTTATGAATTTTAATTTTTCTTTTTTTCAATTGGTTAAACCGATTAAATGGCATTTAATGCTGGGTCTATTTTTATCTTGTATCGCGGCCCTGAGTAATTTTGGGTTGCTGTTTTTATCAGGATGGTTGATAGCTAGTGCAGCCATAGTTGGATTAACCGGGATTATTGCCGTTCAGGCATTTAATATTATTGTTCCAGCCTCAGGGGTCCGTTTTTTTGCCATAACACGGATTGTGACACGATATTTGGAACGTGTGATCACGCATGATGGCGCATTAAGGGTTATAAGCCTGGCAAGAAAAAAGGTTTATGAATGTCTGATCCCCTTAACACCTGCAGGACTTGTGAATAAAAGAGGGGGTGACTTGCTGGGACAATTTGTTTCCGATTCAGAAAATATAGCAAATTATTATACTGATGCATTGCTTCCATTTATTCGGGCTTTATGTTGTGGGATTATATTTATTGTTACCTTTTATTTCTTTTTGCCTGTGGCGGCTTTCTCCTTGGCCATAGCTTTTATCATGGCAGTCGGTCTGGTTTCTGTTGGAGTTTACGGTTGTTCATACAAGTATATTTGTCATATTCTTGAATCAAGAAACAGTTTACAGGCTGATCTGGGTGAAATTCTGCGTCATTTTGGTGAATTATATATTTTTAAGGTTATTGATCAGTATTTTAAAAAAATTCAGACTGCTCAGAAATCTATTGATCAAAGCAGATTGATGCTGGATTGTATTGAAAGTGTGGCCAAGTCATTAATTACATTTATTATGATGATTTGTGTTATTGCCGTTTTGTTTCAGGCCAGTAATGCTCATCATGATATAGGATTGAATGCAGCTGAAATTCCCATGTTGGTTTTGGGTGTAATGGCAGCTTTTGATGTTATACTTCCCTTACCACAGGCCTGTCATGCTCATATAAAAGCACGCCTGGCACAAAAAAGGTTACAGATTCTATCAAATGCAGGGAAAAAGAAACAAAGCAGTAGGGTCATCAATTCCGTATCCTCTTCCACCTGTCTCGTATTTGACAAAGTTCAATTCAGTTATCCCCATAACCCAAGAATGATTTTACAGAATGCATCTTTAACAATCAAACAAGGTGATAAAGTGGCGATTATTGGCGAGTCTGGGACTGGCAAAAGTAGTTTGATCAATTTGATTTTTTCGTTTTATCCAATCCAGGCTGGAGAAATTAAGTTTGCCGGTGAATCTGTCAAGAATTTGAATACGGATAATTTATCTTCTTTTATCACTGTTGTTTCCCAGGATTTTCATCTTTTTTCTGGAAGTATCATGGATAATTTTAGATTGATTGTACCGGATGCAACTGAAAATGAAATTTATGATGTGTTAAAAATTGTGCAACTTGATGATTTTGTTAAACAACTACCAAAGAATCTTCACAGTCATATAGGCAATAATGCAATAGAATTGTCGGGAGGACAGGCAAAAAGATTGGCGATTGCTATTGCTCTTTTACGTAAAACCCCCTGGCTGATTCTTGATGAACCAACAGATGGTTTGGATCAGCAAACAAAATATACAATGATGCAGGAATTATTGAAACTATATGCTGACAAAACTCTAATAATCATTACTCATGAAACAAGTATATTGTTTTTAATGAATCTTGTTTTTTCGCTGGAAAATGGATGTTTTAATAAAGTTATCATGGATGACTATAAAAAATAATCTTAATTTCAAAATTAAATTACACGAATATTTTACGTATAATTACATTTTTTTATCAATCGATTTTAACAAAACATGTTATAAAGAACTAATATTATTTTTAGCTGTCTGATAATGTATCCAAAACGGAAAACTGAAGAAAAAAGCATAGATAGGGCTTGTAACTATACAGCACTGACAGTTTTATTTTTCTTTGTTTTTCATTTATTCACTACGCCCCTAACATTTACGAAAATATGGCATTGCCCAATGCATAATGGGCAATTTGCGCCAAAGGCCATGATGCATATGCAACATATGAACAGTATGTTGGGTATGAATAACGCCATTATGCCAATGGATGAGAAAATTTCCTCTTCTCACGGTTCAACTTCTCATTCAAAACAAAAAGGGATACTTTTCTGTCTTTATTGTAGTATTTTTTGGTTGCCAATATCGATTGTTAATTATGAGCCTTTATTACCTTCGATTTTAATATCCATTATTTCATATTTATATCGGATATATCTTGCTAAGGCTCCACTCAATATTTTTTACAAGGCAAATGGGGCAAGAGCGCCTCCATTTTATGAAACATATTCATAAGTAAAATATTCAAACAATATTTGTGTTTGGCTATTATAGAAAACACCTCGTTGATAAAATAGTTTATAAAGCAATCAAATAATCATTCTTTTATTTGGTACAGGGTTTTTTGTTGTCTTTTTCTATGATTTTCTATTTTAGCCAGATATTAGACTAGAACATTTTTTTGAAAAAATGAAAGTTATATAAAATGGATGGGATACACCTTCTGGTTGTAAATCTTTCCCGCTTTCAGTTTGCTTTGACAGCTTTGTATCATTTCATGTTTGTTCCTTTGACACTGGGTCTAACATTTATCTTGGCTGCCATGGAAACTGCCTACGTCATTACTGGTAAAGAAATTTACAAGGAAATGACACAATTCTGGGGAAAATTATTTGGTGTTAATTTTGCGATTGGTGTCGCAACAGGATTAACCATGGAATTCGAATTCGGCACGAACTGGTCAATGTATTCAAGGTTCTTTGGCGATATTTTTGGAACACCTCTTGCGATTGAAGGTTTAATGGCCTTCTTTATGGAATCAACATTTATTGGACTAATGTTTTTTGGATGGGACCGGTTGAGCCGTGGTGCGCATCTGGCAATTACCTATCTTGTCGCATTGGGGTCAAATATTTCCGCCTTATGGATTTTAGTGGCAAATGCGTGCATGAATATGCCTGCAGGGGCTCATTTTGATCCAGAGACCATGCGATTAACCTCAACAAGTTTTGTTGCTCTGGTTTTCAATCCTGATGCACAGGCAAAAGCTGTACACACTTCTGTGGCAGGATTTGTAACCGCATCAATGTTTGTAATGGGGATTAGCGCATTTTATTTATTACGTAAACAGCATCGTGAATTTGCCGCACGTTCTTTTCGTATGGCCGCATTATTTGGAATTATTTCAACAATTGCAGTCATAACGCTTGGGGATGTCCTTGGCCGATTGGACTATATGCATCAACCGACAAAAGTTGCTGCAATGGAAGGATTGTGGGAAACAAGCAAACCTCCTTATGAACCATGGATTTTATTTGGTATTCCCGATGATAAAAAGCAGACAAACTATCTGGAGGTTGGAATTCCTTTTGTTTTAACCCCTTTGTTAACCCATGATTTTACAACCCCTATTCCTGGTGTTAAGGAATTGAAAAATCAAGCGGTTCCAAGAATTGAGTCGGGTATAAAGGCGGTAGCGGCTTTAAAACGTTATGGGGAAGGCCATCGACAGGTCGATCTTGATATATTTAAGGCTCATCAAAAAGATATGGGATATGGTTTTCTGGCAAGTCAATATGCTCCGGATCAGGATATAGCAAAGATTACGTCAGAGTATAAATCGACTATTATTGAAAAAACTAAGAATGATATTGTCCCTAATGTCTTTGTCACATTCTGGGCCTTCAGAATTATGGTTTTCCTTGCAATTTATTTCTTTGTCATTTTTGCCATGGGATCTTATGTAAGTCTGAAAAGACAAATTGAAAAAAACCGTTTGTTTTTAAAGATAATTACATGGTCAATTCCGCTTCCTTTTATTGCATCCGAGTTCGGTTGGATCACAGCAGAGGTAGGAAGACAACCATGGTCCGTTTATGAAATTCTGCCAACAGTTGTTTCTTCGTCAACACATAGTGCGGGATATATGGTTTTTTCCTTGATCGGCTTCTTATTATTTTACAGTGTATTTATTGTCGTGGAATTTTATTTGATGTTTAAATTTGCTCGACTTGGGCCGGTAAAATATCAAGATAAGGATTCTTTATCGAAAAAAGTGTTTACATATCAAGAAGGCTGGGGAGATTGATATGGAGTATTATGTAATTCTCAAATTAATCTGGGCAACATTATTATGTATCCTGCTTATTGGATTGGGCCTGATGGTCGGTATGGATATGGGTGTTGGTATGCTTCTTCGTTTTGTTGGCAAAAAAGATGTTGAGCGTCGTACAGCCCTTAATATTATCGGACCCCATTGGGAAGGGAATCAGGTATGGTTTATTTTGGGAGCAGGTGCCATTTTTGCTGCTTTCCCGACCTTGTATGCCACGGCGTTTTCTGTTTTCTATGTTGTTATGGTTTTACTGTTGTTCAGCATGATTTTGCGACCTGTAGCTTTTGAATTTAGATCAAAAGTTGATGCAAAATTATGGCGTTCGAGTTGGGACTGGATTTTTTTGGTTTCTGGTTTCTTTCCAATGTTTGTCTGTGGAGCAGCCTTTGGTAATATCTTGCAAGGTGTAGGATATCATTTCATTTGGAATGGACAGTATTTTCAAGATGAATCTTTCTGGAGTTATCTGATTAATCCATTTGCTGTTTTATGTGGTTTATTATCGGTTTCGTTAAGTATTTATCAAGGTGGAGCCATGTTGATGATACGTGGTGAAGATCCCATTTATTTACGGGCAAAAAAATATGCCACTATTGCAGGGATGATAGCGATAATATTATTTGTGTTGGGAGGATTATGGATTACGCAGATTAAAGGATTTGTTTTAGTCAGTGGTCATCCTGCAATGCCTTCAAATCCATTATTTGGTCAGAATGTTGCATTATATAAAGGGGCCTGGTTACATCATTTTTATGAACATCCAATTTTATGGGGTTTACCTTTGCTGGGTGTTTTATGTATGTTACTGGGAACATTAATGGTTAAATCTGATAGACCTGTTGCTGCCTGGTGGATTGGGCTTGGTTCCTGGATTGGTGTTATTGGTACGGTTGGGGCTGCCATGTTTCCGTTTTTTATGCCTTCAACAACAATTCCAAATCAAAGTCTGACAATATGGAACAGTTGCGGTAGTTTATACGGACTAATTTGCATGGCTGTTGTGGCTTGTCTTTTTGTGCCTATTATCCTTTCTTATACGTCATGGTGCTTTTATGTCATGCGGGGTAAGGTTAAAACTTCTAATATCATAAATGATCATCACAGTTATTGAATAATAAGGTGTTATTATGTCTACATTTCTACGTTTCACTGGACTAGGCCTAGTTTTAATAGTCGCATTATTAATCGCTGTTTTTGTGGGTGATCAGGGACCTTGGTATTTTGCATGGTTAATTGGTACAGTGATGATTATTCTCATATCAGTGGCAGGGGCCGTTTTATTTGATGCCCAATCAGATTTACGTGATTCGACAGGAGAATTCTAATGGGTGGTTATCTTGAATTAATCATATTTTGCGTTCCTTTTATTTATTTGGCTGTTTATTTGATATTTTATTTTATTACTAAAAGAATTTTTCCCTAATGTAATAGATGTATTTTAAATAACAAAGCCGAGAAAAATATTTTTCTCGGCTTTGTTATTTAAAATAATTAAGTGATATATTAAAATTTGTAAATGAATAATATTGATAAGTTAATTAACTAAGGCAAATAATCCCTATTTAATCAATAAGTAATTAATTAATTTCTTATTATGATTAATTAGTTATTTTACAATAAAGTTGGTTGGGGTTATATATGTCTATTCAAAGACCTGGAAAGCTTTTCTCCTCTAAATGGGCAGAATATGATGATCGCTTTAATATCGAAGATACTGGGGCTGATTATCAAAATGGACGTGCGGATATTGAAAAAGGTTTTCCAAAACAAACTATGATTTCTACCCTGAAAGGTGGCGTTCCACCCTGGGGACAGGATCATAACGGGATTTTATACCAGATTACAGAGGCTATACAGTGGATACAGACGGGAGGTCTGCCAAGTTTCAACCAGGATTTTTGTAATAAAAACAATGGTTATTCAAAAGGAACCATTGTGCAGGGGGATGATCCAAACAGGCCTTGGGTTTTATGGCAATGTTTGGAGGATAATAACAGATTTAATCCCAACCAGAATAAAGTTAACATAATCAACCCTCAAAACGGTTGGATACAATATCCTGTGATTTCAGAACGAGAGGGTAATACTTTATATTATAATGATGATGGTAAAATGCTAATTGCATCACCTACGGTTATTACTGAGGTTTATGTATCATCTACTGAAGGGAGTGATAATACTGGTGATGGGACAAGAAACAAGCCATTTTTTTCAATTACAAAAGCTATATCTGTGACGCCTGATGGAAGGGGGCATTACTGTTTATTTAAAATCTGGGGATATATTTAATTTGTCTTTGAATGGAGCTCCATATGTAGAACCTGAAAATGAATGGATTGGATATGATATAAAATATTTTAATGTTGGATCAAGATATATTACATTCCAATCCTATGGAGATGTATTTTACGAAAATGCAAAAAATGAATTGACCAATAATGGTCAAGATTCAGGCTGGGCTAATTCATTTATAGGTATTACAAGACTAATTATTCATTTATTATGGAATACAAAAGCTGTCGGGCAAAAAATAAATTTTGTTTATATGTATGGTTTTACAGGGTAATATGATCGCTATAAAATTGTATTCAATGGAGTTGAGTTTATAATACCAGATATAGATAATTTAAATGATTCTTCTTTACCAATGTGGACTACTTTCTTAAATTAAGGAGGTGATTTTGTATTTGCTGGATGTGTATTTGGTCAATTGCCTATAGGAAATTTACATCCAATTATTGGAGGTGGTGCGGCCGCTCCAATGCGAGTATCTTTTACATATAGCATTTATTTCGATACAAGTATTGCAGAAGGCGCATTTTTTAGTTGGGGAACAGGAACATGGGATCTAGATATTACAGAAGATAGAGTGGCAGGTCAAAAACTTAGTGGTTTTCCTAATTTTGAACTTATAGAGTCTAATGGTATTGCTTTTCTTAGTCGAAATAGTGCATTTTGTAATTCTGTTCAGATCATCAATAATCCTGCTCCCTCTTATAAGAATTTGATGACGAATTTTCAAATAGATATGGATAGTTAGCGATGTATTTAATGCGAACGTTTTTTTTGAACAGCTATTGTGTATACCAGGTACTGAGACGCCCGAAGAGGGAACTGTCTGTATTTCCCCCGAAGAACGTCACATCTTATCAGGATTACAGCGTTGATTTTTTTCATCGTTTGTCTGATGGGGAAAGGGTTGTATCCGGGACGGTTTTAGTGCATGGCCTGGGATTGAAGGTGGAGAGTGTTCTGGCGCATGACAGGTTTTTAACGGCGTTTATTTCTGGTGGCTGGGCTAGTCATTCTTATTGTCTGACCTATACAGCGCAGACAGACCGGGGCAGGAGCGTAATCCAGGAGATGATTTTGTCCACTTTTGGACATGCCGCAACAGAGCGGAGGGAGGAGAGGTTCATAAGTATGGCTTCCCAGACAAGACCGCCTGACATACGACCGCCATTGAATGGAATAAAGCTTATTGACCGTTATCTTCTTGATGATAACGGTTTTTTTATATGTATCTAAGGGGAAGGAATAGGGATGAGTAACAGAAAGAGCGATTGTCAGTGTGAGGGTGTCTGCAATCTGGAGTTTTGCGAGCAGGAAACAATCGTGGCATCAGATCAGGTGACTATGTTAAATTCTACGAATGAAATAGGGTTGCAAGATGAGCTGTTGGTTATTCGCAAGGATGGGGAACAGACGCAATTTTATCGTGCCAGGGTTGAAGAGTTTAGTTCAGGGGCAGCTTTATATTTATTGGAGAAGGCTGTTCAGTCAATGTCCAGGACAGATCCGGCAGATGGCCGTTCCCTATGGCTGAATGAGGGATTTGTCTGTCTGGCCAGCGGGGATGTATCACGATTTGGTACGGTTTCCCCGCAGGGATTAAGCAGTGCATTAAAAGAGATGTTTGCGATGCTTCCCACCCAGGATCCAGGAGATGGAAGTCCCTGGATTAACGGAGGTTTTTTAATGAAGGGTTCCGTTAAACAGGTATGTGAATAATAAAGATGGAAATAATAAATTAATTTTACATATAAATTTCAGTAATCAATAAGGATTAAAAAATGAACTGTGATCAAGGCAGTCGAATTATTATCGTTCCAGCTGGATGTTTGGGACATCGTGAGATTGATCTGCAATGTAAATCACCATTGGAAAGTGTCTATTACCAGTTTTCAATGGTCAATCGCCTTTCTCCCTCTGATGCAATCAGCTGTGTAAGTGCCCAACCTTCAGATGAGACACTTAGTGTTGATCGGATTACGGTATCTGGGCAGACCTTTAAGGCACGTATCAGTGGAGGGACAATGAATACCAAAATCGGTATTCGTTTTTTGGTAACCACACGTGCAAATGAGGAACGTGAGTTTGTTGTGACATTGCCAATTATGCCGGAAGGAATCATGGGCAGTGGCGAGGCTGGCAATTATGTATTGGGGGATACGGGTCCCCAGGGTCCTCAAGGATGTGCTGCAACGGTTACGGTTGGCAAGGTTTTGCCTACAGAACCTGATGGGGATCCAAAGATTGTCAATTCGGGAACCGAGGTGGATGCCGTTCTGGATTTCACCTTGCCCCGTGGTCAGGTTGGGCCTCAGGGTGAGCAGGGCCAGGCCGCGACGGTAAAGATTGGAAACGTTGTGACAGGTGCGGCAGGGAGTGATGCTGCTGTTGAGAACAGGGGTGATGAGCATAACGTTGTTCTTGATTTTACCATTCCTGAAGGTAGGCAAGGCATACAGGGGATACAGGGGAAGGCAGGCACGCAAATTCTGTTGTCCAATCGTGATCCTGTTGCCCGTGATGCCAAGGAAAATATTGTCTGGCTCAATGATGTCACAGGAGATTTGTTTGAAACTGTCTCCCGGGGCGGGGATGCATATAGCTGGCACAAGTCTGGGAATCTGAAGGGGGAGGCTGGAAGTATCATATATACTGGTACTGTGGATCCCGTTTACAATGAGGTTTATAAAAAGAGTGATCTCTATTTCAATATTACCAACAGCAACCTGTTCACATTTAATGATAATCAATGGGTCAGGCTGGCCAATTTGAAAGGAGATCAGGGAGAGAGAGGTTCTTTATGGTTTTTTGCCCAGGAGGATCCTGTAACCTCTTCAAGCTATAGGGTCGGGGATAGTTTCCTGAATACAGCTTCCAATGATCTGTTTGTTTTCAATGGCACGAATTGGCAAAAGGTTGGAAACCTTCAAGGTAAACAAGGTGATATCGGCCCGCAGGGATTGCAGGGTGATACTGGCCCGCAGGGACTGCAGGGCATTCAGGGAGAGAAAGGGGAAGCAGGCAAGGACGGCAGGGACGGTTTTGATGGAACCCGCATCATCACCAGCCAGCAGGATCCGGATCAGGGAAGCGCCCCCCTAAACCCGAATGTTGTATGGATCAACACGACGAGCTGGGAGGTCAAGCGCACCATTCCGCATGGAGATAGCTGGGATTGGGTCAGTCTTGGCAGCATCAGGGGTCCCCGTGGTGATACCGGCCCGCAGGGATTGCAGGGTGATACTGGCCCGCAGGGACTGCAGGGTATTCAGGGAGAGAAAGGGGAAGCAGGCAAGGACGGCAGGGACGGTTTTGATGGAACCCGCATCATCACCAGCCAGCAGGATCCGGATCAGGGAAGCGCCCCCCTAAACCCGAATGTTGTATGGATCAACACGACGAGCTGGGAGGTCAAGCGCACCATTCCGCATGGAGATAGCTGGGATTGGGTCAGTCTTGGCAGCATCAGGGGTCCCCGTGGTGATACCGGCCCGCAGGGATTGCAGGGATTGCAGGGTGAGAAAGGTGCAAAAGGGGATGATGGCTCACGCTGGTATAGTGGTCATAACTTGCCTGATGCGACAATTGGTCTTAATGATCCCCGTGGTATGCCAAGAGCGGGGGATCAATATCTTTATCTTGATGAAAAGACTGGTGAGGCCAGCGCCTATATATACACCAATGACAAGACCTGGGGCGGACCTTTAGGAAAAGTTGCGGGACCCCAGGGAAAAGCGGCAACTGTCAGGGTTGTTGAGCAGGTGCAGCCTTTAAGACCCGATGAGGCGGCAACCATCAAAAATATTGGCGATGAACATGATGCGATCCTGCAGTTCAGCATTCCAAAAGGGGAGAAGGGGGATGTGGGCCCGATCGGAAAAGAGGGGGCCGCAGCTACCATACGTATAGGAACCGTGACCACCACAGATCCGGATGTCCAGGCATCCGTTCGCAATTCAGGATCAGAAAATACCGCCGTGCTCGAGTTCTCCATTCCCAAGGGAGAAAAGGGGGACAGCTATACGAATGACGGATCAACTGAACTCAACGTCAAGTCAATTCAGTCAGATGGCGGAAAGGTCGGAACAGATGGCGCGGGTAAATTATCCGCTGAAATGTTGGATTATACCATAAAAGTCCCAACTCCATCCCATCAGGATGCCTCTTTGGGTAAAGTCGTCGATCTTGCTCATCAGGCCATTCCAAATATTGAAATAAATCATCCAAATGGAGTTGCAGGATTGGATGCACGGGGTCAGTTGACTCAACCTATTAATAATCCGTTTATAATAACGCAGTCTATTAATCCTGATGCTAAAGTTTCCATCTATTTAGATGATGATGTTCACGCTTATGCGGATAAAACACTGTTTGATATTTACACGGTTGGTGCACAAAGCAAAATTATAGCATTTGCTCCATCCGAGGGAATAGCTAATATCCTGGCATCAGCAAAGGCTGATAAGATTGAGGAGTTAAAAGGATATATATTTGCTGGGGGAGCCTGTTGGTTACCTGATTGTCAGCCGTTAGAATTTAAGGGGTATCAAGGGTCATATACCTTTGTGTGTTATGGTTCTGATATGGATAAATCAGGTTATAAAATTAAAACTGATATTATTTGTGAAAACCAGTTGGTTGATGGAAAAGGGGAAGCATTTAAAAAAGATGCTATTATCACTATAAGGGTTGGTGATGTTGTAACTCTTATGGCGCATTGGATAGATCAAAATAGGACATATTATTATGTTAAGAGAAGTAGAAGCGCTGGATTATTGAGTAATTTATATTTATCAGAAAAAGAACAACCCAAAACCATTACATCATTGGGATATCAGGATGAAATACGATTTGGTAAAGATGGTATCTTTTGGTGTTCAAAAGAAGGTGGAGAAGGACAGGCTGAATGGTCTTTATATCCGTCTTATGCCGCAATGAAAAAAGATCATACAGGAAAATTTACTTATCCTTATGTAACCCCTACAACCAAGGATAAATTGCCTGTTGATTATCCAATAGGAACACAATCATATGATATTGATAAAAAAGAACCTCTATGGTGGAACGGTACTGAATGGATTGATCCGGTTGCCAAAGCGGCAACAATCAAAATAGGTAACATTGTATCTGTCGAAGCTGACCAACCTGCTCAAATAACGAATTCAGGATCTGATATAAATGCAGTTTTTGATTTTTCAATTCCGAAGGGAGAAAAAGGACAGCAAGGGATTAGTGTTCAATCCGTTATCATGAATGATGATTTGACCTTTTCCTTTATGATGAGTAATGATTCAATTGAGAAAGTCAATTCCGGTCTTTATAGAAATAAAGATGGAGTAGTTATTGCGCCTGAAAAGGTTTCTGAAATTCCAAATGATTTTTTATTAAATGGTAATTTATACATAGCTTCTGATGATTATGTTAACGGCAGTAAAAAAATGCCTGAAGGATTGTCATTAAACGGTAATATCGTTCTTACTGATGGTTCTGTCTACTATAAAAATTCCTGGAATAATGGCGGCGTACTTTGTGTTGCTTAATAGCTATATTTTTTTATTCAATTATAGATATATAGGGCATTAAAATGATTAATTCGTCTCCAAAGAATCTGAATCTCTCAGATTGTACTGTTTCTATTGATGAAGATAATGTTGAAAACCAGAAATTGCTAGATGCAATCTATAATCTTGATGTTCATACATTCAAGCTTAATTACGCTATTGATAAAAAGGGAGAGAGTAAAGCCAGATTGCATAATGGTTTTATAGCTCAGGAGGTCGAGAAGTCTTTGAAAGATAAAGGTTTGTCAGCTTCTGATTATGGAATGTGGATAGAAGAAAAAGTTTTTGAGACACAAGATATTGAGACAGGCGAAAAGGATGACAGGGGTAATCCTGTTACAAAAAGAGAATGTATATTTTTAAAAGATGCTGATAGTAATCAGGTTTACAGGCAGTCTTTACGATATGATGAAATATTTTGTGTTTTTATTCAAGCATTTAAACAAAAATTGAAAAAACTTGAGGATTTTAAACAAGTTTACGAGCAAAGAATTAGTGATTTAGAAACTAGGCTATTAAATTTAAAATAAATTTTTCAAATTAATGAATGAAATTAATTAAGAGATATAAAATGACAAATCAAAATAACGCTCCAAAAGATCTGGACCTGTCTGCATGTAATGTTTCAATGGATGGTGGTAATACATCACAGCAACTTTCAGAACTTGTTAAAACAGCAAATGATACAAAAGAACAGATTGCAAGTGTCACAGCAATTGCAAGTCAAGCACAAAGTAATGTTGATAACATTAGAACCTATGTCAATAATTTAGATCTAGATAAATATTTTTCCATTGATGATGCAAATAAACCCTTGGGTATTGTAATACTTGATTTGACAGGACAATTTGTGTATCCACAGCCTAAGGATATGGATGGTGTTACATGGATTAATGCGGGTTTAAGACCAATAAATGGTGATTATACAAAAGATTATGAACCCAATCCAAAATCCAGGGAAATACATATTCAGTATTCTGTAAATTTTAATGGTGAAAAAGGTAATAACAAGAGTTTTACTAGTGTAGTATGGTCTGACAACATTAATGCCAATTATGCATTTGGTTCTGTTTCCTTTCATCCCCTTAATGATGGCGGCGGGGACCTGGGACGTGCGGGAAATTCATGGAACAATCTTTTCATAAAGACCGCACCAAACGTGACCTCGGACAAAAATGTCAAGACCATCACATCCATCCTTGATGAAAAAGCCGATAATTCCGACAGGAAACTGATGGATGCTCTGTATAATGTCAATGTTGTCAATTACAAGCTGAATGACGCGATAAAAGAGAAAGGTGAGGACAAGGCACGTGTTCATACAGGTTTTATCGCGCAGGATATAGAACAGGCGATCAGGGATGCGGGACTTGATCCATCCGATTATGCCATGTGGACGCAGGATGCATCACTTGAATTCAAGAGGGTGGATACAGGCGAGAAGGATGAAAACGGGAACCCGATCCTTAAATCTGTTCAGGAAGTGCCAAAAGATGACAAGGGTGACATTATTTATCGTCAAAAACTGAGATATACAGAAGTTCTTTGTATGCTTTTAGCTGCTCATAAACGGAAAATTAATGATCTTGAGACACGGCTGATGAAACTTGAAAGTAAATAAAATGAGCAGATTTGATATGACACAAGGTCTCGCGAAAGGATCGTTGGGACAGGAAATGACAGGTGGACAGATTGTTGATCGTTTATCTGCTGGTATATTGGTTGAAAACAGGATTGTAAATGATCCAGCTATTACCTTGATGTTTCCAAAAGCGGGAGACATCAGCTATCGTCTTCTACTCCAGAAAGCGTGCAGGATTTCACTTGGGCAAGGGCAAAAGGGTCAGTTGCAACGCATGACGATCATTCTTCAGCAACCCTATGAAGGAAATTGCGAGGTTGAATTTGATGCATCTGTCAAATGGCAGAATAGGCAACCCTTTATTGATACAAGAGCAGGGTCGGTTACCCTTGTAGAAATTTTGTTTGATGGAATGTCACAATTTTATGGAAAATTGATTTATGGCTGATGTCAAAAAACAGTAGTAAATAGGATATATTAATAATGAAAATCTTGTCTAGTTTGGTTGTAGTAACATATCGGATGAATGGGATTTAACCGTATTATCTAAATCAAACAGACCATTGCTGGTTTTCATTAAAGGAGAGCAATCCCACAGATAAAGTGAAGGGAATAAGTATTTCATTTTTTGAAGGAATATCTTATTTTAATTCTTTGCAGTAAGAATCTGGGGATTGCAAGAACAGGTCAGTTTAACGTCAGTAAAGAAATATTATAATATAGAATAAAAGAATGCATCCTGTTGTAGATAAATATTTTATTATCAGATTCAGGTATGGTTTTGAAAAGGATATGGAACAGATAGAACTTTGCTTAGGAACAATATTACAACTAAATATGGCGAGATTTTCATAAAGATGAAACAGTTGTTTGGTACTAGAAAACAAATGTTCCTATTACAATTAGTTTGATTTAGGTATGTGTAATTCAGCTATATTTTCCATGGCAAGGTTCCTTTGTGAGGTATGGTATAATGATGAATCTCATGGGTCTGTATATTTTAGAAAATAATCTTTCCCAAGCGCAATAAGGGATTGATCATCAGCATTATATTCAAGGTTGTTATCAGCCAAGATACTTGGATAATTTTGGGCAAAAATGTGTCTACCATCATAATGAATGAAATTTAATTGGTCGTGAGGAAATATTAATAGCAGATTACCAAGTTTATATGAATCGCCTATTGAAAGTGTACAAGTGGATATTGAAAGATATAACAAATGTAAAAAAGAATTTATTATTGATTATATATTTTTATATGAATTAACCGTTTTTTTACAGTATTACTAATAATTTAATCCTATGTTGTTGGGATGTGGAAAAATCACTAACCATATGGTAAATATTTCCGAATATCAAACCTTTGGAATTATCGATGATATCATCACATCAAACCAGAAATTTATGCAAGATGACGTGAGTTGTGGAATGGCAATTTAATTTCCAATGAGACAATTAACAAAATTATTATCGAGAAAGCAAATTTGATTGACCCGGAACCAATGACGTAAAATCTTAAAAATCGCCTGTAAATTATATCATTGATTACGTCAAACGACGTATTGAATGGTTGGATCAACAATTTAAGTATTACAGTTAATTATTATAGGCTTTATTGATTATAGAATTACTTTTTAAAGAGTGGTTTTATGATTGACTTAAATAAATATTCATAATTTTTTCATGGAAAAAGTCAAAATTTCTGTACTATTAATTTTTTGTTTTTTTTTTGATTCATTTATCGTGTTGAATAATATTAATTAAAAAATAAGATAATTGATTGTTATTGAAAGTTTAATTTTATTGATAAACATATCTATTGGCGGACCCGACGAGATTCGAACTCATGGCCTTTGCCTTCGGAGGGCAACGCTCTATCCAGCTGAGCTACGGGTCCTTTGAAAATGTTCATACTCTGTTTTAATGAAAATAGCCAGTTTTTCTTTTGTCAAATATAATTTTTCTTTTTTTATCCTTATATCAAGATTGATAAATTACAGGGTTTATTGAATTTGTTTGATTGACGGTAAATTCCATTTAAATTTTAAAGATAACAAGCGAATTGCACTACAGATTATAATGGCAAACCATGGAGCAAAGGTGGGACTGATAATATTCTTGTCCCCCATAATTTGGACAATGGCTCCGCCAATGGCGGCAGAGGCATAAATTTCCTTGGTTAATACGGATGGAATCAGGGCGGTTAATGTATCACGCAATATTCCTCCACCGATGGCCGTAAGTGTTCCAAGAAAAATACTTATTTCGCAATTTCCGGTAAAAACAAACGCTTTATGGGCGCCAAACGAAGCAAAAAAACCCAATCCGATGGCATCAAAAAACAGAGTTGGATGATTGAGATGTAAAAGTAATTTTTGGAAAAAGGCAGCCAGGAAAACTGAAGTCAAGACAATAACGAGATATTCCAGATTCATCATCCCCGCTAAAGGAAAAGAACCGATACAGATATCCCTTACAATTCCTCCACCACAGGCTGTGACAAAGGCAATGCAAAAAACGCCAAAGATATCCAGATTACGATTAATAGCTGCCAGAGCTCCACTGATGGCGAAAGCAAATGTTCCAATTAAATCAACATAATGGAAAAAAGTATGACTCATAGGAACATGTTCCCTGGGGATATGAAATGTTAATGAAATTGAAAAGCGGTTAATTCTTTCAGTGTGGGCATACCATTTTGGGCCCCAGTGCGTGTAACCGAAAGTGCAGAAGCTTGCAAGGCTTTTTCAATCGCTTTTTCATATCCCAAATGAAGAAAACAGCAAAAGGCGCCACAAAATGTATCACCCGCCCCTGTTGTATCGACGGTTGGTACGGTATAGGCGGGGATATGTTGAATCTGTTTTTCTTTATTTTTAAAAAGTATTCCGCTGCGACCCCATGTCATGATAATGGGTGTAGAGCTATGCAGGATAATATCTTCGTAAGTTTCTGATCCATTATGTCGAAAGGCTTTTATCTCATGTTCGTTCGGTAAAAGATAACTGATTTTTGGAATGATATCTGCAGGGAGCTGTCGTGAAGGTGCAGGATTGACAACAATTATTTTTTTTAATCGATATGCAATCTCAATGGCTTCAATCTGCGTTTCCAAAGGGATTTCCTGCTGTAAAAGAATAATATCATGGGATTTGATGAGAGATTCAGCATTGAGAATATCCTGGGCTGATAGACTTTCATTGGCTCCTTCTGTAACAATAATTGTATTATCTGTATTTGTATGCATTATTAATGCGGTTGCAGTAGGACTTTGTTTGCAGGTTTTTATAGGTGTAATGTTGACATGATATTTTTTAAGGTTTTTTATTAGCAATTGACCAAAATGATCATTTCCGATTGCACCCAATATTGTAACTGATGCCCCCAGTTTTGCTGCTGCTATTGCCTGATTATTCCCCTTTCCACCACAATGAATCTGTAAGGGGCCGCCGATCAGGGTTTCTCCAGTTTCAGGGAAATGATCAACAGAAGTTTCGAGGTCAGTATTTAAACTACCAATAACCAGAATATTATTCATAAAAAAGCCTTATTGTCAGTTACAATATTTAAATAGATACTATAATTATTTTAAATGAAATAGATTGATAGAATTTATTTTTATATTTCTTTTAAAATATGGGTTATAATAACCTGATATGAAAAATATTTAATCGCACATTGTGAAATTGCATGTTTGTATTAGATATTAAGGTAGCCTATTTCATAAAAAAGATTATAGATAGAGTATTAATTTACGTTAAATAGAAAGCAGAAAGGACGGCTTAAATGGCTTATAAATCAGTTAATCCCTTTAACAATGAAACGGTGAAGACCTTTCAGGAATTAACGGAGAATGAAGTAGCTGCTAAAATTGATGAAGCTCAAGCTGCTTACTTAAAATGGCGTAAGACAGATTTTGCTACTCGTCGTCAAGTGATGAAAAAAGCCGCATCAATTTTGCGTGATAAAAAGGCGGAATTTGCTCATTATGTTACCTTGGAAATGGGAAAACTAATTGCAGAAGCGGAAGCGGAAGTTGATTTGACTGCAGACATTTTTGATTACTATGCAGAAAATGCCGAAAAATTTCTTGCACCAAAAACCTTACATCCAAAAGATGGTCATAAGGCCTATGTTGAATATGACCCAATAGGTATCATTTTCTGTGTTGAACCATGGAATTTCCCTTATTATCAACTTGTTCGTGTTGTTGCAACGAATTTGATGGCTGGAAATGTGGTAATGGTCAAACATGCTTCCATTGTTCCACAATGTGCGGGTGCTTTTGAAAAATTGATGCTTGATGCTGGTGCACCAAAAGGTGTTTATACCAATCTTTATGTATTATCTCAGCATACCGACAAAATCATTTCCGATCGTCGTGTCCGTGGTGTTGCACTTACGGGAAGTGAAAAGGCAGGAAGTATTGTCGCTGGCAAAGCCGGTGAAAATCTTAAGAAATCCACCCTTGAACTGGGTGGCAGTGATGCATTTATTGTTCTTGAAGATGCCGACCTGGATTCAGCATGCAAATGGGGTCTTTGGGGTCGTATGAATAATACGGGACAATGTTGTGTTGCCGCAAAACGTTTCATTGTTGTTGAATCTGTTGCAGATGAATATCTGAAACGTTTAACAGACTGTTTTTCTAAACTGAAAATGGGTGATCCAATGGATCGTAGCACGACATTGGGTCCATTATCCAGTGAGGCAGCTGCACAGGAAATTGCAGATATGACAGCCGAAGCTGTCAAGCATGGTGCCAAGGCCGTGATTGGTGGTAAACGTCCAAATCGTTCAGGCGCTTTTATGGAGGCGACCATTTTGACCGATATTACCAAGCAAAATCCAGTATTCTATAAAGAATTTTTTGGACCAGTTGTTATGTTCTTTCGTGTTCCAGATGAAAAAGCGGCAATTGAGTTGGCCAATGATTCAGATTTTGGTTTGGGTGGAACCGTATTTTCAAGAGATGTTGAGCGTGCAAAGCGGGTTGCAAAGGAAATTGATACCGGCATGGTCTTTATCAACCGTCCTACCTGGACAGCGCCAGATCTTCCATTTGGCGGTGTGAAACATTCTGGATATGGTCGTGAATTGTCTGATGAGGGAATTTTTGAATTCCTTAATCATAAATTAATTTATATCGAGAAATAATTTCATTTTTACTATATTTATAAAGTGAAATTTGGATTAAAAGAGGGATTCATTATATTTAATGAATCCTTTTTTATTTCAGGTCAAGAATTTATGGAACCTTTTATTGCATTACGTCGTGAACGTTTAAATAGAGGAATTCGATTTGCACATGCACGATGTTTGGAAATCGGTGCATTGATTGATCCAGTTTTATGTCGAGAAAATGGAAATGTTTTTTACGCAGATCATTTGTCGACGGAAGAGCTGAAAGAGCAATTTGCCTGGAATACCAATTTTGATTCTCGTCAATTGGTAGAGATTGATTATATCTGGAAAAAAGAATGTGCTTTGAAGGAGTGTGTGGATGGTCAGTTTGATTATGTAATCGCATCTCATGTTGCAGAACATGTCCCAGACTTGATTGGATGGATTGAGGAAATACGACAAATTTTAAAACCTGATGGACAATTACGTTTGGTTTTGCCAGATGGTCGTTATTCTTTTGATATGAAAAGGCAGCCTACCCGGTTGGCTGATTTACTCGCTGCCTGGTTAAAGAAATCTACATGCCCTGAAACACACCTGGTGTTGGACTTTGCATTGAACAAAATTAATGATAAAGATATTCCAAGAATTCATGCAGAATATGGATTATATCCTGATATAGAAAATCTGGAAAGCCAAATCCCGTTTTCTGAGGTTCTTGAATGGGGGGAAAGAACACTAATACCTGATCATTATGAAGATATTCATTGTTGGGTTTTGCATTTAGGTTTGTTTGTGAAACTGATGATGAATTTGGCTGAACATGGACTTATAAAAATGGCTTGTGTGGAATGGTTTGATATTGATCCATCAAAGCTGAGTTACGAATTTACGGTTTTTCTTGTATCGGAAAAAAATAGGGAAAAATGTGTTGAAAGCTGGAAAGAGGTTTATGAAAAGATTAGAATTTCACCCTATCAATTCAGTTTTGCCCAACATTTGGAACAGGAAAATATAAAATTGAAACAGGAACTGACGGCCATACAGAATTCTTTCTGTTGGCGTGTGACGTCCCCTTTGCGTCAATTAGTCAAACTGTTTAAATGATAAATTTTTCTTTCAGGGGTCGACCAATTGAATAATAATGAATATTTTCACTTTTCATCACTTTGGGATCGTAAATATTTCTGAAGTCGATTACCAGTGGTTTTTTCATCCAGTTTTTCAGGGTCTTGGGTGTCAAAGAACGGAATTCATTCCATTCTGTCAGGATAATCAAGGCGTCAGCCTGATTGGCTGCATCGTTAATTCTATCAAAATATTGAACTGTATTAGGTAATAAGGGTTTTGCCTTTTCATTTCCAACAGGGTCAAAAACTTTTATCTGGGCACCCTCTTCAACCAAACGGTGAATAATGGGAATAGATGGGGATTCCCGCATATCATCTGTATTTGGTTTAAAGGTAAGTCCCAGAATGGTAATGGTTTTATTGTGAACATTACCACCACATAATTGAATAATTCTTCCACTTATGTTTGCTTTTCTGGCATCATTAGCTTGTGCGGTTGCCTCTACCAGCCGTGAGGGTGTACCTGCTTCTTGGGCGATGCGAATTAGGGCAAGAGTGTCTTTCGGGAAACAGGATCCGCCATAACCTGGGCCTGGCCGTAAAAAATATTTGCCGATTCTACTGTCTAATCCAATAGCATTGGCAATTTCCTCTATATTTCCTCCAACTTGTTCACAAAGATCAGCAAGCTCGTTAATATATGAAAGTTTCATCGCTAAAAAACAATTTGAGGCATATTTTGCCAGTTCAGCACTTTCCAAATTGGTAAACAAAATTGGTGTTTCTTTTTGAAATAAGGGTTGGTAAAGTCGACTCATGATTTCTTGGGCTTTTTGTGCGCGATCTTTTCTGTCTTTTTCAATACCGATAATGATACGGTCAGGTGTCATGAAATCTTGAATGGCCTCGCCCTCGCGAAGAAATTCAGGATTGGAGGCGACATCAAAATCAAGAGATGGATTTTCCTTACGGATGATTTGTGCAATCCGTCGGCTTGTACCAACCGGGACTGTTGATTTGGTAACGATAATTGCATATTCTTGTAGATGTTTTGCAATTTCCAGGGCTGCTTGATGGACATAAGTCATGTCAGCATGTCCATCACCGTTACGTGGGGGTGTACCCACGGCAATAAAAATGGCCTTACAATCAGGAATAGCCTCTTTAATCGTTTCAAAAAACTGTAACCGATTGGCTTTGATATTATTCTGAACCAAAAGATCCAAACCAGGTTCATAGATAGGAATATTTCCTTTCTTTAACGCATTTAACCGGTTGGGATCCTTTTCCACGACAGCGACATCAAGTCCGAATTCTGCAAAACAAGCAGCAGAAACAAGACCAACATATCCTCCACCAATCATTGCTATACGCACAGAACATTCCTTATTTTTAATCAAGATATTGCCAGTTTTATAGATTATTAAATTAAGTTAATTTAAAAATTAAAAAAATAAAAATTTTAAAAATATTGAAACAAGTTCATTATAAAGGATAATGAAGAGGTTTTCAGTGGTATATAGACAATAGATATATTCAATATTGATGGGAATAATAATTAGATTCTAAGGGTGGATTGTTCTTGGGAAGAGGATGATGGTTAAAATGTTTGATCTATATAAAATGTTTAAAAATAAAAGATATTTATGTGCTTAAATATAAATATTAGAAAATAATAGAATTATAGGATAAAACTTGTAATCAATATTATTGAACAACTTCTCAATTCGTTAGCTAATAATGTTGTGATGAGTTTAACCGGGAATTAAGATGTATCAATTGAAACGTCCGTGGATTTGGATCGCTTTGTTAGGTCGTATGGCTTTAAACGGTGTTCGGGAAACGGGTACCCTTGCATTGTTTGCATTAAGCGGATTTATAAATATTTTTTATCCTCCATTTTATTGGCGCATTTTTTTGGGATCTTTACTTGATATAGGTTATTTGTCTCTACCTGTTGTTGCTTTAACTGCATTATTTTCTGGAGGTGTTATCGCGTTACAATCCTATACTGGTATGTCCCAGTATCATGTAAATAGCGCGATTGCCAATATTGTTGTGTTGGCTGTCACTCGTGAGCTTGGGCCCGTTTTGGCAGGATTGATGGTTGCGGGACGGGTGGGGGCAGCCATGGCCGCGGAAATTGGAACAATGCAGGTGACGAACCAGATTGATGCGCTCAAAACCTTATCAACCAATCCTATCAAATATCTTGTCACTCCCCGTTTGCTAGCTGCTACGCTTGCTTTACCATTTCTAGTTTTGATTGCTGATATCCTGGGGGTGCTGGGTGGTTTTACTGTTTCGGTCATTAAATTGGGTTTTTCGTCCCAGGGTTATATTGCGGCGACCATGAATGCCGTGAAACCTATTGATATTACAATTGGTTTGGTGAAAGCGGCGGTTTTTGGATTTCTTATTGCCTTGATGGGATGTTATCATGGATATCGTAGCCGTGGGGGCGCACAGGGGGTTGGTGCAGCGACGACCTCTGCTGTTGTTGCCGCCTCTATTTTATTGCTAGTATTTGATTATTTGTTAACGGATATCTTTTTTGCAAAATGACCAAAACTTATCCCAAAATTCGTATACGTAATCTTTCCAAATCTTTTGGTAGCAACCATGTGTTACGTAACATTAATATGGATGTAATGGAGGGTACTTCTTTTGTTATTATTGGTGGGTCTGGAAGTGGAAAGTCTGTTTTGCTTCGCTGTATTTTGGGGTTAATGACACCAGATAGTGGCACGATCGAAATTGATGGCAAAAATATTTTTGAATTGCCATATTCCGAGCAAGCAGAAAAATTACAGGAAATGGGTATGTTGTTTCAGAACTCTGCCTTGTTCGATAGCTTGCCTATCTGGGAAAATGTTGCCTTTGCCCTTTTAAATGGACATCGTAAAAATCAGCCAAGAATTAGTCGTGCCCGGGCGAGGGAAAGGGCAAACAGGGTTTTGGAACTTGTTGGTCTGGATGCAGATAATATTGGCGATTTATATCCCAGTGAGTTATCTGGTGGGATGCAGAAACGGGTTGGCTTGGCACGTGCGATTGCTTCAAAACCGGAAATTATCTTTTTTGATGAACCGACCACAGGGTTGGATCCTATCATGGGAGCAATAATTGATAACTTGATTGTTGATTGCGTTAAGAAGCTGGGTTCTACAACAATTGCCATTACCCATGATATGGCTTCTGCCCAGCGGATCGGGGATCAGGTTGCCATGTTGTATAAAGGGGAGCTGATTTGGCAGGGTGAAGCTGGTGAACTTATGCAGAGTGAGAATCCCTACGTGCATCAATTTACACATGGTCTTTATGCAGGTCCTATTAAAATGGAAATGAAAGTATAAGAGGACGTTTTGGCGAAAAAGCCGGTTAAAATGTTTGTCTGTCAAAGTTGTGGCGCTATTTATCATAAATGGGCTGGACGATGTGAGGCTTGTGGTGAATGGAATACAATTAGCGAGGAAACCAGGGAAACAAGTCCGATTTCTGTACTGGGACATGCAGGCAGGATGATTCAGTTTACAGGGCTGGATGGTGAGATTTCACCTCCTGATCGTCAGTCCATTGGTGTTTCTGAATTTGATCGTGTTCTGGGTGGAGGTCTTGTCCAATCTTCAGTTACATTGGTAGGAGGAGATCCTGGCATTGGAAAGTCAACTTTATTGTTGCAGGCTGCTTGTGCTTTATCAAGACAGGGACAATCCGTTTTATATATTTCAGGAGAGGAGTCTGTTAACCAGATAAGAATGCGTGCCAATCGGTTAGGGTTAGAGGATGCGGAACAAAGAAAAAACATACAACTGGCTGCCTGCATAAATGTTGCGGATATTCTTTCAACGCTGGAAAAAGAAAAAAATATAAGTCTCGTTATCATTGATTCTATTCAAACAATGTGGCTGGATACGGCGAATGGGGCCCCTGGGACGGTAAGTCAGGTTCGGGCTGCGGCTTTTGAATTGATTCGTATGGCAAAACAGAAAGAATTTGCATTGATTTTTGTGGGACATGTTACCAAGGAAGGTTCTATAGCGGGGCCGCGTGTCCTGGAACATATGGTTGATGCCGTATTATATTTTGAGGGGGATCGAGGACATCAATTTCGTATTTTACGGGCAGCAAAAAATCGATTTGGTGCAACAGATGAAATTGGTGTTTTTTCAATGACAGGACAGGGTTTGGTAGAGGTGGCAAACCCATCTGCTTTATTCCTTGCAGAGCGACATGGTCATATAGCGGGGTCAGCCGTTTTTGCGGGTTTGGAGGGAACCCGTCCTGTTTTGTTGGAAGTGCAGGCCTTGTTGGCACCCAAATTTGGGGATTCAGCGCCAAGACGTACAGTTATTGGATGGGATAATGCACGCCTTAATATGTTGCTTGCTATTTTGGAGACACGTTGTTCGTTACGGTTTAACGGGGTGGATGTTTATTTAAATATGGCAGGCGGTTTGAGAATTACCGAACCTGCGGCGGATTTGGCCGTGGCAGCAGCTTTGGTTTCGGCTTTGACCCATCATTCCGCCTCTCCAGGTTCAGTGTATTTTGGTGAAATTGGTTTATCTGGAGAAATTCGACAGGTGCCACAAGCCGACTTACGCATGAAAGAGGCATTTAAGCTAGGTTTTGATGAAGTTGTTTTACCCAAGCGTATTGCACATGGAAATAACAAACTATCCGTCCCCAATGGATTACAGCTGATAGAATTAGGTCATATAAGTGATTTGGTGTCTCAATTCACATAAAATTTATTACATTTGATTACTGAAATTTTTCTTTTAGATATATTTGTTAGAAATACAAAATTATCGTTATTTAATAGTTAATTAAATCAATTTTATAAAAAAAGATAATTTTTGATAATTATCTAAAAAATAAAATTATAGTCAGGAATTCAAAAATTATGGCTAAGAATATTGAACCCAATCTTAAAAATATTGAGTTATATTTAAAACTTAATCGAACAGAAAATTTTTTAATTCCAGAATATCAACGGGGATATTCATGGGATATTGGACAATGTGATAAATTGTTAGAAGATATAGAGAATTTTAAGGAAAGTGAATCAAATGATCCTTATTTTTTTGGAAGCATTATAATTGATTGCTCGGATCAAAATCAATTCAGTCTAATTGACGGTCAACAGCGTACAACGACTTTTTTGTTGTTACTCAAAGCCATTTTGTTACGATTAAATGAAGTGCTACAAACTGTTTCAAAAGATGAAGATTCAGAGGCATTGATAGCTGGTCTTAAAGCGAATAGAAATAAAATTATGGAAATTTTGTATAAAGCAGAAGCCGAAAATATACCTTCTATGCTTAAAGATCCAAAAAAGACACAAAATATTCTCATACTAGGAAATAAATCAATTAATGAATTGTATCCAGAAGAATTTAATAAAATTATAGGTGCCAGTGATTTTAAAGATGCCGAGGAAAAAGTTTTTAAACTGCCTTATAAAAAAAATAATAATCGATATACAAACTATTTTCGTAACTTTAAAAATTTTTATGAAAAATTGAGAGAAAATAGCGATTCTTGGTTGAATCAATTTACAAAAACTTTTTTAAAAAATTGTCAGGTAATCGAAATACGCAGTTGGCAAGTCGAACAAGCTATTACAATGTTTAATTCATTGAATTCAACAGGTTTGCCGCTTTCAGATGCAGATATTATTTCAGCAAAATTATATTCATATGTAGGTGATAAAAGAGAGGAATTTAATATTCAATGGGAAGAGATTCTCCAATTAACAAATAAATTAAAATCTAAAAAAGTCGTTACAATTGATTCTGTATTGCAACAATTTATGTACATTAATCGTGCTAAAGAACAGGGATATTTGAAATCTTATATTTATGTAAGAACTCCAGGTCTAAGAAGATATTATGCTGATCATGAGCAGGATTTGTTAAAAAATCCATTTTTACTATGCAATAATTTAAAAAAAATTGCATATAAATGGGATAAAATTAAAGATTATTCCATTATAAAGTTACTTCTTAAGTGTAATGTTAATATTAAATTATATCTAGCCGCTTATCTGTATCGTTTTGAATTAGATGAAATTACCGAAGATAAAATAATAAATGTCTGTGAATCATTGTTGAAATTATTTTCATTATTAGAGTTGGGAGATGCTGGTTATTCAAGCAATAAATTTAAGATATTTTTATATGCAGAAATTATAAAGATGGTCGATTTTAATATTCCAGAACATGTTATTTGTCAGGATTTTTATGATCATATACATGATAAATGGAATGTCAAAGAGGTTGAGGACGCGATATTAACATATGATAAAAACATGCTGGTATTTGTTAATGAATATTTGTACGCTAAAAATAAAAATCTAAAATTTAATTTTTCTGAAACGGTTAATGTTGAACATATCATGCCAGCTAGTGGTCGTAATATTGAGACAATTCGACATGACGCAAAAATGGATAAGAATGAGTTTGAAAATGTAATTAACAGATTGGGAAACAAAATTTTGCTTGAAGAGAATATCAATCGAAGTATCAGTAATGAATGGTTTAAAACTAAAAAGCAAAGTTTTATTCATAATAAAAATGGATATAAAAATAGCAAATATAATTTAGCGAAAACTTTAATTAACTATCCTAGTGATAAATGGGAGAAAAATGATATTTTAGAAACAACTGAAAAAGCAGCGAAAAGAATATCAAATTTTATTTTTTCATAATAATATGCTGTTTTGTTTTTGACGCATTAGATTGATCTCTTCTTATATGTGCTCTAATAATACATCATAATATTAATTTGATCATAAAAAGGATTGATAAATGATGAAAGATCAACATGATTACAAAGTGAAAGATATTTCACTTGCGAGTTGGGGGCGGAAAGAGATTGCTATTTCTGAAGGGGAAATGCCAGGTTTAATGGCTCTTCGTAAAGAATATGCGGATAAACAGATTCTTAAGGGAGCGAAAATTGCCGGCTGCTTGCATATGACTATCCAGACAGCTGTGTTAATTGAAACCCTTGTTGCCTTGGGCGCGGAAGTGCGTTGGTCATCTTGTAACATTTTCTCAACTCAGGATCATGCGGCTGCGGCAATAGCTGCAGCTGGTATTCCTGTATTTGCTTGGAAAGGTGAAACCGAGGAGGAATTTAACTGGTGTATTGAACAGACCATTCATGGTCCGAATGGTTGGGTTCCCAATATGATTTTGGATGACGGGGGTGATTTAACCCTGTTAATGCATCAGAAATATCCTGAGATGTTAAAAAATATTAAGGGGTTGTCTGAAGAAACGACAACAGGTGTTCACCGTTTGCGTGAAATGGAAAAGAAAGGAACCTTATTAGTTCCGGCATTCAATGTCAATGACAGTGTTACGAAGTCTAAATTTGATAATTTATATGGTTGTCGTGAAAGCCTGGTCGATGCAATTCGTCGTGGTACAGATGTAATGATGTCTGGAAAGGTTGCCGTTGTTGCCGGTTTTGGTGATGTGGGTAAGGGTTCGGCAGCAAGTTTGCGAAATGCTGGTTGTCGTGTTCTTGTTACAGAGGTTGATCCTATTTGTGCATTACAGGCCGCGATGGAAGGATATGAAATTGTCACTATGGAAGAGGCTGCACCACGCGGTGATATTTTCGTAACTTGTACCGGTAATATTGATATTATCACCGTTGATCATATGCGTGCCATGAAAAATCGTGCCATCGTTTGCAATATTGGTCATTTTGATTCGGAAATTCAAGTTGAAAAATTACGGAATTTCACGTGGGAAAATATTAAACCTCAAGTTGATGAGATTATTTTTCCCGATGGTAACCGTATTATTCTTCTTTCTGAAGGGCGTTTGGTTAATCTTGGGAATGCCACTGGTCATCCATCTTTTGTGATGTCTGCCTCTTTTACAAATCAAACTTTGGCACAGATTGAATTATGGACAGCACCAAAGGGTAAATATGAAGCAAAAGTCTATACCCTTCCGAAATTCTTGGATGAGAAAGTGGCAGCTTTACATCTCGAAAAAGTTGGTGCGGTTCTGTCTAAATTAAATAAAGCTCAGGCCGATTATATTGGCGTTGATGTTGAAGGTCCATTTAAACCAGATTCTTATCGTTATTAGTTTTAAAAAATAATAGTGACATAAAAAAACTCATTACAATTTGTAATGAGTTTTTTATTTAAATGAATAAATAATATTCAATGACATTTGCTATTGCATTTACTGCAGGTGCTACAACTTGGTGTTTTCTGAGTATTGCAGTGTTTCAAGGCCCATTGTTGACTTGTTGCGGGAGCATGGATGCATTTAAGTACATAAGCAATTCCTAGCCATATGAATTTGCCAATCATTGGAAAAAAATGATTAATCCAATATAAACCGGCTAAAGAAATTATTAAAATGACAAGTGTACTTTGCATGAATGTTTTCCTTTGTTAAGAAAAAAATGATGCGATATGCCAGGTAGTAAAGGAGGCAAAATAAGCCATGAAAAACAGATAACAGGCTGTTATTATGACCATCTTCCAGGAAGAGGTTTCTTTTTTTATAACCGCCAACGTAGAAAAGCATTGTGGAGCAAAAACATACCAGGCCAGAAAGGAAAGTCCTGTTGCTATACTCCATTGTGTTGAAAGAAAATGAACCAGTTGGCCTGGTGCATCAGAATCAACACCAGCTATGGAATAAACAGTTGCAAGAGACGTAACAGCAACCTCTCTGGCTGCCAATCCAAGGATAAGGGCAACACATATTTCCCAGTTAAAACCAATGGGTGCAAAAAGGGGTTGAATCCAGTGACCTATAATACCGGCAAAACTCCAATCAATGGCTGGACCTTGTGCACCAGCAGGCGGTTTTGGAAAACTTGATAAAGCCCATAAAAGGATGCTGACCGTTAAGATGATTGTTCCTACGCGATTAACAAAGATTTCAATCCTTTGCCATAATCCAAACAAAATATTCCGAACACTTGGAAAACGGTAAGAGGGAAGTTCTAGTAAAAGGGTGTTATCATATGATTTTTTTCGTTTTTTGAGAAGTAAGGCCACCAAAAAGGCACTTGCGATTCCTAGTAGATAAAGACCAAACAGGACAAGACCTTGCAGGTTGAATATTATCCCGATGGTTTTATGAGGGATAAAGGCACTGATTAGTAAAGCATAAACTGGTAATCGTGCGGAACAAGTCATCAGAGGTGCAATGAGAATGGTAACTAGACGATCTCTAGCGCTAGGTATTGTCCGGGTTGCCATGATACCGGGAATTGCACAGGCAAAACTGGATAATAATGGGATGAAAGAACGACCATTTAATCCAACAGAAGCCATAATGCGGTCAAGTAAGAAGGCTGCTCTGGGCAAATACCCGGATTCTTCTAAGAATAAAATCCACAGGAAGAGAACAAGAATTTGAGGTAAAAAGGCGAATGTTGTTCCCACCCCCGCAAAAACACCATCAATAATTAAACTTCTCAAGGGACCTGTCGGTAATAAGTTGGCAATGATTTTTCCAAGCCAGCCTGTCAAATCCTGTATACCATCCATAAAGGGTTGGGCCCATGAAAAAACGGCCTGGAACATGATAAATAATAAAATGAGAAGGATTAAGGGACCAATAATGGGATGTAAAACCCATCGATCAATTTTTTCATCAAGCAGAACAGAATTTTCAGAAGAATTATGGACGCATTTCAGGAGAATTTTGCGTACTTCGACATGTAAATCGGTTTGATTATCAAGATCAATTGTTGGAATTTTAAAAGAGGTGTCGATATTGTCGACAAGTTTTTTAATTCCGTTTTTTTGGGTTCCTATTGTGGGGATAATGCAAATGCCCAAAATTGATTCTAGTTTTGGAATATCTATGTCGATTTTACGTTTTTTTGCAATGTCACTCATGTTTAGAGCGATCATCATTGGGCGTTTAAGACGGCAAATTTCAAGGGCGAATCTTAAATGTAGTCGCAAATTTGTTGCATCAATAACGCAGATCAAGGCATCTGGTGGGGGTTCGTTACGATAGTTCCCCATACAAATATCCCTGGTGACTGCTTCATCAAGGCTGGTTGCTTTTAAACTGTATGCCCCCGGTAAATCGATAAGGGTAATCCTGTTTTTGGAGGGTGTGACGAATTGTCCCTCCTTACGTTCCACGGTGACCCCGGCATAATTGGCGACTTTCTGTCTACTTCCGGTCAATTGATTGAATAAAGCGGTTTTTCCGCAATTTGGATTGCCCACTAAAGCTATCTTTGAAATAGGGAATATGGATGATTCAGGCATAAATTAACAATCCAAATGTAAAATGATTCTGGCCGCTTCAGAACGGCGCAGCGCAAAACGGGTCGATCCGATTTGTACAGCAATAGGATTTGAGCCAAATGGCCCAAAGGCAATGATTTTGACAATTTCGCCTGGTACGAAGCCTAAATCACGTAAACGGTCTGCAATAGGATCAGGAGAAGAAAATTCTTCGACATGATCAATAACACTTGATTTCCCTGGGGAAAGCATACTTAAATTTGGAACAGTCATTATTTAAATTGAACTTAACTCTATCATTAAGAATGATTTGCGTTCTTAATAATATGGCAGAAAATTCCTGTTATGTCATCAATTTTGAATTTTATTTTATTTATGATGATTCTTATTCATTTATCGGAAGGATTGGTATAAAATAAACAAATGAAAAAAAATTTTCTTTTTACTCGATAAGTTGAGTTCATGCAATAATGAATTTGTAATGAAATGATACTTATTTTTTGAAAAATTGATTTTTTTTGCGAAAGAACGCTGCCTCATAAGAGGGGCAAAACTTTGGCAGGCATGTTGCCTAATTTTAAAAGGGACATAAATTTATGAATATCGAAAAATTTACTGAACGTTCAAGAGGGTTTCTTCAAGCGGCACAGACAATTGCAATTCGTGATTTTCATCAGCAATTAACGCCTCAGCATTTATTGAAAGCGTTATTGGATGATGAGGAAGGAGCCGCAGCTTCCTTGATACGTGCAGCTGGCGGGGAACCCGCCATTGTCAAAACAACGGTTGAACATTCATTGGATTCCATGCCAAAAGTTCAGGGCGATGGTGCTGGACAGCCTCAAGCCATGCCAGAATTGGTTCGTGTCTTGGATGGCGCGGAAAAAGAGGCCACGAAGGCCGGGGATGAGTATGTTGCTCAGGATCGCCTGTTGCTTGCCTTGGCTGCATCTGAAACACCAGCTGGTCAGGCCCTTCAAAAAGGGGGGGTTACAGCTCAAAATCTGGCAAGAGCGATTGATACTATTCGGAAGGGTCGTAAGGTTGACAGCCAGAATGCGGAGGCTTCCTTTGATGCGTTAAAAAAATATGCACGGGATATGACAGAGGTTGCCCGGCAAGGAAAATTGGATCCCGTGATTGGGAGAGATGAGGAAATTCGTCGAACGATTCAGGTCTTGGCTCGACGTACCAAAAATAACCCTGTGCTTATAGGTGAGCCTGGAGTTGGTAAAACTGCAATTGTTGAAGGTTTGGCATCACGGATCGTAAATGGTGACGTTCCAGAGGCATTGAAGAATAAACAGTTATTAGCCTTGGATTTGGGTGCCTTGGTTGCAGGGGCTAAATATCGGGGTGAATTTGAGGAACGTTTGAAGGCTATATTAAAAGAAGTTGAAGCTGCGGCTGGAAAAGTCATATTGTTTATTGATGAAATGCATACATTGGTTGGTGCGGGACGTAGTGATGGAGCAATGGATGCATCAAATCTCATTAAACCTGAGCTGGCACGTGGCACTTTGCATTGTATTGGTGCGACAACCCTGGATGAATATCGCAAATATATTGAAAAAGATGCAGCTTTGGCACGGCGGTTTCAGCCTATCTTTGTCGGGGAACCATCAGTAGCGGATACGATTTCAATTTTGCGGGGTATTTCTGAAAAATATGAATTGCATCACGGGGTGCGGATCAGTGATAGTGCTCTGGTGGCAGCGGCAACTTTATCCAATCGTTATATTACAGATCGATTTTTGCCGGATAAAGCAATTGATCTGGTAGATGAAGCCGCAAGTCGGTTACGGATGCAGATTGATAGCAAGCCAGAAGCGCTTGATGAGCTGGATCGTCGTTTGATTCAACTAAAAATTGAGCGTGAAGCTTTGAAAAGGGAGGAAGATTCAGCCAGTCGTGACCGTTTGGAAGCATTGGAGGTTGAGATTGCTGATTTAGAAGAAAAATCAAATGCAATGACTGCGGCCTGGCATGCTGAAAAGAATAAGGTTAATGATGTTCAAAAATTGCAGGAACAGCTGGATCAGGCCCGTTCAGAAGTTGAGGTTGCACAACGCCAAGGTAATTTGGCCCAAGCCTCTAAATTGATGTATGGTGTTATTCCAGAACTTCAAAAGAAAATTGAGGGTTTGCAAACCAAACAGCATGAACATCCAGATCAGGCGAATTTGGTTTCCAAATCAGTGACTGAAAATGAGATCGCGGCAGTTGTATCTCGGTGGACAGGTATTCCAGTGGATAAAATGCTGGAAGGGGAAAGGGCTAAGCTTTTACGAATGGAAGACGAGCTTCGTAAACGTGTCGTAGGGCAGGAACCCGCCTTGAAAGCGGTTGCAAATGCTGTACGTCGGGCACGGGCAGGATTGCAGGATCCAAACCGGCCTATTGGCTCTTTTTTATTCCTAGGTCCAACTGGAGTAGGTAAAACCGAACTGGCAAAAGCGCTTGCTTCATTCCTTTTTGATGACGAAAAAGCGATATTGCGTGTTGATATGAGTGAATTCATGGAAAAACATGCGGTTGCACGGTTGATTGGTGCCCCTCCCGGTTATGTTGGCTATGAAGAAGGGGGTGTTTTGACAGAGGCTATTCGCAGGAGACCTTATCAGGTTATTTTGTTTGATGAGGTTGAAAAGGCTCATGAGGATGTCTTTAACGTATTATTGCAGGTTCTTGATGATGGACGTTTAACAGATGGTCAAGGGCGAACCGTAGATTTTCGTAATACGATTATAATCTTGACAAGCAATCTTGGTTCTGAAATTTTGGCTAATCAGACAGAAGGTGAGTCAACAGAGCTTGTACAGGCTGAAGTTATGAAAGTTGTACGTGCCCACTTTCGTCCTGAATTTCTTAATCGTTTGGATGAAGTTGTTTTGTTCAGTCGATTGCAAAAGGCTGATATGGCAAAAATTGTGGATATACAATTACAGCGTTTACAAGGATTGCTTGAGGATCGTAAAATTAGGCTTGATCTGGATGAAAAAGCACATGCGTGGCTGGAGGAAGCTGGATATGATCCGATTTATGGTGCACGTCCTCTAAAGCGTGTCATACAACGAAATTTGCAAAATCAATTGGCAGAATTATTGTTGCAAGGCGATGTTTATGATGGGGATACTATTTCAATCAGTGCCAATGAGGCTGGTTTATTAATTCAGGGTAAATCAGTTATAGACAAAGCCTGATTTTCGTTAAAACTGGTTGAGTTCATTTCAACCAGTTTTTATTTATGATTATATTAAATATTGTTTAGCTTGTATAATATACGGACAGATAAATAAGTTTGATCTGATAGGATGTCTTTTATTATGGGAATTAAAAGATTTACCTTTTGTCCATCATGAAATTGGATGTTCGATAGGCATCTATGCTGACAAAAATTGATCGGTTTGACTAATAGAAACCTTTGCTTGTCTTTTGTTATTTCATTGGATGGGTTTAATCTTTTATAGATTCTATATGAGAATATTCTTTATAGAATTATAGTTGTACCAGATAATCTATTAATTTGGTAATTTTTATATATAAAATCTATAGGTAAAATAGTCTGATTAACATATTGAAGTTTTTTATATTTTTCTAAAATTAACAATTAAATTTATAAAATTGGATCGCTTTTAATTTTTTCATATCATAAATATTAATAAATTAATTTTAATAACTAAAAATTAAATTATTAGTTATTAAAATTAATTTTAAAATATATATTTATAATGGGTTAATAAATCTTCTTTTTATTTTTATTGAGCTAAATTCAAATTGCTTATTATTTTTACCCAAATAACGTCCTTGAGGACAACCGGTTCCTATTGATAAGGTGTCATGATAGTTAAAGAATCTAACATGATACATATAAAAATTGTTTTTTAAAGGTGTTGCAGTAGCAAATACTGTATGAGGATGTATCGTTTTATCATTATTTTCATAGATTGTGCATAAATCTATCCCTCCCCATTGTTGAATATGCATACCAATTTTGGGGTCTGAAGAGGGATATTTTTTTGCTATGATTTCCAGATCAATTTCCATATTCTGTAATTTTGGATCATGAATACGGATTAGATGATAATTATTTTGGTCGCCATCTGCAAAAGCATAATTATCATTTTCTAAAGGTGTAAAGGTTGCATCATCAGCAGCTTGCCAGTCTTTTAAATTGTAATCTAATGTTATCCATGGATTTCCAATGGTTTTGGAATTACAAATGTTATCAAGAAAGATTTGTGTACTTGCAATCTGTTTTTGATGTTGCTCTCTGAATTTCGGTCTGTTCCAAATAACTTCCGTTGAATGGGACAAATATTGAATGTGATCATTATTTGGAATGGAAAAATTATTGGATCTACCATGACAAATATTGGGGAAAAACCAAGGTAGCAAACCTTCTTCAATATGCCTGGCAATAATCATATTTAATATAGATTGGTCGGCACAGAACCATTTGAAATTGGGGCTTTTTTCTTCTTCTTTTGTAGGAGGAAGAATATATTCTTTTACCCTGCACATTGCCAACCAGTCCAGTAAGATATCAAATGCAAAATCAGACACTTTTGCAATAATATTATTGGCAATCAGTAAAGGAAAATTTTGAACAAAAAGTGAATTTCCCCCTATTTCTTCAATTTGTCTGATGGAACAAAAATCAGAGGCTTTTAAAATTTGTTCTGTAAGTTCCCTGCCAATATAAAAATCACAAAAATTCAAGGCTTTATTGATAATCGTATTTATGCTTTGTATAACAAGGCGCAGGGTTGGGTATTTGGCAATATTTGCATCAAGGTAAAAAATGACATCACCTTTTTCCATGGTTGAAAGAGCATGCAAAATAGTAAAGGGTTTCCAGCTGAATAATCCAAATTTGTGGGTATTAGGATTATTTCCCAAATTGTATTTATCAGGATATGCTTTAACTAATTCTCCCGCACCCATTTGATATAGTCGTTTAGGTGTATAAGCATCGAATTCGTGGCCAGCTTCTTCGACAAGTGATCGAACAGTTCTGACAACTTTTGTTAAATCACTTCCTTCGTCATTTGGGGTGCCTTCAGTATAAAAAACAACAAATTTAATACGCATATAGCTACCTTATTTATTTTACATAGTTTAATTATTTGTAATTAAATTGATGTTAAAATTTAATTAATATTTGTTTTATAAATTATTCAAAAATTTTTTTGCTATTTGGAAAAACATATATCACAAATTTAATGATAGTTACATCTCAAAAAATATTTAATTTAATACTTGCAATCGCAAAAACCTGAGTTTTCTATATTTGATAAGGTTTTGATTATTGTTCTATGATATCATTAAAACCCATGGAATGGAAATAAACAACCAGGTGACAAGGAAAAAAAGACCGAAGATAAAACCTAGTCTCCACCAAACCGAATTAGGGATAAACCCACTTCCATAATAGACAGCACTTGGTTCAGCGGCATAGGGAGTGACAATTCCCATAAATCCTAAAAGAGGAAGGATCAATAAAACATAATGATGAATATTAATTCCAGGAATGTGACTGGCGGCCCCGAGGAAGATGGGTAATAATGCAGCCGCATGGGCGGTATTACTTGCAAAGAAATAGTGTAGGCTATAGTAAATGCATAAAAGTAGAATCATTGCTGCGAGAGGTGAAAAATGAATGATATAAACGCTAATTAATTGACCAAACCAATTAATAAAGCCTGATTTGTTTAATCCGGAAGCAAAGGCGATCAAGGTTGCCAACCAGGTGAAAATATTCCATGCAGCTTTATTTTCCACGATATCATTCCATGTTAATAATTGGCTAATTAACATTGCTGAAACCACAACAATGCCTACCAGTGGAGGTGTAATAAATTTCCCACCTAAAATCCATAAAAGCAGTGCGCAAGTTACAAAAAAAATCAGTAACATTTCTTTTGCGGTTAAGGATCCTAACAGTTGTAATTCTTTATTGGCCCAGGTTGGAATGGCAGTGCTGGATTTGATTTCCGGCTTACAAAGATGATAATTCAATAAGGGAGAAATGGTAATCAAGACAAAGCAGGCTGGTAAGGTTACCATGAACCATTCCAGCCATGTAATATTAATGCCGATGATTTTATTGACCATGCTGATTGACAAAAGATTAGGTGCCAGTGCGGTCATAAAAAATGAACTGGTAATGGAAGTTGAAACAATACCTGTCCACATCAAATATGTACCAATTTTATTTCGTGATGAATCAAAGGGGCGGGAATTATATAAAGGAGGTAGGTGACTAAGAACAGGATAAATAATGCCAGCACTACGTGCGGTACTTGATATGGTAAAGGGGGCAAGGATTGTATCTGTAAAAGTAATTGCATATCCTAGAGCCAAAGTATTTTTACCAAGTGATCGAACGAGTAATAAGGCGATGCGTTTTCCTAGTCCTGTTTTGTCGTATGCGAGTGCAAAGGTAAATGCTCCGAAAATCAGCCATACGGTTGGGTTGGAAAATCCTGAAACGGCCCATTCAAATGCATTGACGGTTGGTTTAAATCCAGGCTGGGCCAATTCTTCGGAACTAAATAGAACATATGGTCCAAATAGAGCGGCAACGGAAATACCGATTAATCCAATGGCGCCACC
Organism: Commensalibacter melissae; assembly: GCF_009734185.1. Taxonomy (NCBI): domain Bacteria; kingdom Pseudomonadati; phylum Pseudomonadota; class Alphaproteobacteria; order Acetobacterales; family Acetobacteraceae; genus Commensalibacter; species Commensalibacter melissae. The sequence continues at coordinate 177,067 of NZ_CP046393.1, forward strand.
AGGTAGGGGTTCTAAAATAAGCCCGACAATACATCCTAAAAAAATGGCAAAAAATCTCCATGCATGGGGTTCAAGCCCACGAGGGACTGGAATGATCAGGATGATTAATGTTGCAAGAATAGGACATAAACAGCGAAGGGCCTTATTCATACCGTGATCCTTATTTATTTTCAAATGTATAATATGCTGGAAATAAAATAAATTTCGTAATGAATTTTTGGTTATTAAAAAAAATTTTAGTAAACTTTTAGTTATAAATTATATAAAATTATTTCTTATTTTTAGATAGTTACGATATTTTTAAACATCAAAAAAATTGTTCTTGATTAAAGGGGAGAGGTATACCTTTTAATTCGTTTAAGTAAATGACTTACAAAAATATCAAGCCTAATTTAGATAAAACCAGATGCTATTGGAAACATTTTTTATTTTAC
>NZ_CP046393.1:182500-240000 GCF_009734185.1 Commensalibacter melissae
AGCCATCCTTGAAATACCACCCTGAGTTTTTTTGATGTCTAACCAGATCCAGTTAGCCTGGATTGGGACCCTGCATGGTGGGCAGTTTGACTGGGGCGGTCGCCTCCCAAAAAGTAACGGAGGCGCGCGATGGTGGGCTCAAGCCGGTCGGACATCGGCTGTTGAGTGCAATGGCATAAGCCCGCCTGACTGCGAGAGTGACAGCTCGAGCAGAGACGAAAGTCGGCCATAGTGATCCGGTGGTTCCACGTGGAAGGGCCATCGCTCAACGGATAAAAGGTACTCTAGGGATAACAGGCTGATCTCCCCCAAGAGTCCACATCGACGGGGAGGTTTGGCACCTCGATGTCGGCTCATCACATCCTGGGGCTGGAGCAGGTCCCAAGGGTTCGGCTGTTCGCCGATTAAAGTGGTACGTGAGCTGGGTTTAGAACGTCGTGAGACAGTTCGGTCCCTATCTGCCGTGGATGTCGAGACTTGAGAGGATTTGCCCCTAGTACGAGAGGACCGGGGTGAACATACCTCTGGTGTACCAGTTGTTGCGCCAGCAGCACCGCTGGGTAGCTAAGTATGGACAGGATAATCGCTGAAAGCATCTAAGCGAGAAACCCCCCTCAAAACCAGGTCTCATTACGGGCCGTGATAGACCATCACGTCAATAGGTCGGGTGTGGAAGTGCAGAAATGCATGCAGCTAACCGATACTAATAGCCCTTGCACTTACTTGATATAACACATATACACTCATATCGGTCATGTTATGCGGTACTGTATGAAACAGGCCGAAATATCCGCTCTTAACCAACCAATCACATACCAATACAACCCTGCAGGGTATATTGGATGACCTGGTGGCAATGGCGGGGTATGAACCACCCGATCCCATCCCGAACTCGGCCGTGAAAAACCCCAGCGCCCATGATACTATGTCTTAAGGCATGGGAAAGTCGGTCGCCGCCAGGTCTTCCAATATACCCCCATGCAATCCCTTGCAATATTCGACAAAAAACTTTCAGTTCCCGCTGAAACATGCACCGCGAGGGAGCGTAGCCTCCAAGTCTGGTCACCACTTGTCATCCTGACATAAGTCCTGGCAGATCACCATACGCCTTGAATACCGTCAGAAAAAGGCATCCTTGTTATACTAGTGCGGGGTGGAGCAGCCCGGTAGCTCGTCAGGCTCATAACCTGAAGGTCAGAGGTTCAAATCCTCTCCCCGCTCCCAATAACTTCCACTCAAAATCGCTATATCATCACGGACAATATCCTGTCGATCCCGTGTTGAGACGCATCATCCTTGTTGCCGATCCTGCTTCCGCGGGCCAGTGGATGAACCCATGTGGTCTGTTGCCTTTGAAAGCAAAAAAAGCCTTTTATCCATGAAACCGTGAAAAAATGCGTCCTGTATGGCAATCTTGGCAAACAACATGGCCACTGGGCAGTCTTTATTCCGAGGCTGGCGTATCACTTGAAAATATCATGAATTGATGCAAACATAAACTTGCAAAACCAACATGAAATCCAGCGCCAAACCCCTCCCATCCCCTCATGCAAAAAATGAATAAACCACTTGTGAATATCGCATGCCCACCTCTCATATAACGTAAAAAACAAAATAAATATCATAACTTAATAAATATAAAAAATTTTTTATAGAATAATTAAATTAGATTGGCTTGTTTTCAGATCAAGATTTATATTTTAACATTAAAATAATTTCAACATATGTAATTTAAAAAATAATATTAAACTGATGTCTATATCCATTTATAAAAAACATTATGTTTTATTAACATCTATTATTACTTTTATTTATTCTATTCCTTTTTTATTGTCTCCTTATGATTTTGTCGATGATATGTATCGGGCATCTAATGGTGACCTTTTTGTATGGTTCCTTAATGTAAGACCGTTTTCTGTTTGGTTGATCTGTTTATTGAACGGAAGTGCAATAGTTCCCGATCCTTATCCTTTTTCATTTATCATTGCTTTCTTAGCTTTGTATTTAATTTTTCTTTATACAACAGATAAAATAATTCGATCAGAAAATTATTTATTAAAATTAACTATATTTATTTTTCTTTTATGCAATCCATTTTTTTTACAAAATTTATCATATAAATATGATTGTATAATCATGACATGCAGTGTTGCATTGGCATGTCTATTTGTATTTAAAGAAAATAATCAAAATGTGTGTATTGATTATATAATTCGTTCATGCCTATTATTTTCTTTATATTGTTTTTATCAATGTGCTTTGACATTAGTTATTGGACTATTGGCTGTAAAACTATTGAATGATAGTGATCAGGTAGCATTTTCCGGATTGTTCAGGGAACTATTTTTAAGATTATGTAATATATTAACTACATTTTTCATTTATAAAATATGCGTTGTAAATTTTTTGATTACCAACGATTATGGTCCATTAGGAAAGATTATTGTTTTAAATGAATATATATTCATTCATCTTATTGAGAATATAAAAATATATCTATTACTGTTTTTATTGTATATTCAGGAAAACTATATAATAGTATCTTTGATTATTTCATCTGTATTTTTTTTATATACAGTGATAAAAGATTTTTTAAAGAAAAATTATAAAAGAATTTATGTTTTATGCCTGTGTTTTCCTTTATTGCTGGTTGCCTTAACGAGTTCAAATATTATATTAAATATACCCAGTGGTAATACACGTGAAATGATGGGTATATCATCCTTTTTCATTTTTATATTTCTGTATGTTCAAAAGGCTGGTTGTCATTCAAAGATAATGCTTTTGGTTCCAATTTGTTATTTATGGACATCTTTACTTTTGTCATCAGCATTATGTAACCTGAAAAGAATAGATCATCAGAAGAATGCATTAATAGTTCAGGAAATTTTACAATCTATTTATCATTTTGGTAATAAGAAAGTGGAGGGGATTACATTTATTCGCGATGATTTGAGGTTTTCTTCTCAACAAACCATTATGAAAACACATCCATTAACAAGGAAAATTTTTGATTTTGTTGGGTTGTCAAACCCTTGGTATGTAAACGGCTTATTAAATGGGGAGTATTACATGCATAAAAATGTTATTGGCAAAGCCTCTCCAGATTTTCCAAAAGATGCTAAAGATATTTTTTCTGGCTGTTATATTCAATCGACTTTATATGGCGTTATTTTGTATGTTAAAACAGGATCTTATTGCGATAGTATTACCAAAAACTATAATCCAGGAACTTTTTAATCCATATATTAAATATGGATAAGGATTGATTGAACAAGGGATATGTCAATTAATCCCTTATTTTAATTCTGTTATTCTTGTGCGAGTGGTTTTTGGTTGATTTGGGTTTCTTGATTGCCCTGAATATTGGTAATTTCCTTTTTCGTGATTTCAACAGCTTGCCGATCAAGTAAGGCGTTATATCTCAATTTAAACTCAACTGTTTTTCCAGCATGAAGTTTTTTAAGTCTATCTTGTTCACGTTCAATTGTCATAGGATAGGCAAAATTGGTTCCTGGTTCTATGCCTGTGACGTATCCCTGTTTTTCGGTATCTGTGTTCTTCCATAAAGTTAGAAAGGGAAGTTGCTTAGTATTGAATTCTATGGAAACTCCTTTATTTTCGCTTTTATTATGCAACGCGGCCATGGTGCTTCCATCTTTTTTGGTATAGGGAATGATATTAAATACCATTTCATCAAAATCTTTGGTAGGTTCACGATAAGTTTGCCAATTATCTAGCCCATTTTGAGCATAGTTGTTAAAAGGACTTATTTCTTTAACAGGGGCGATAAATTTTGCATCTTTTTCTAATAGAGGTTTGCCGAAATTGCTATGGTAAATAATTTGATAGGGATGCGAGTAATCGGCATGATTGGTCAAGCGATCATGAAGGGTAAAACTGTGGGAGCCAGGAATATAGGATAGCTCTGTTAGAACACGTAAATCGGTTTTTTTGAAAGTGTTTTCTTTAATTAAGCCTTTTATCTTGATTTCGTATGGAAATAGAGTATCGATCTCAACAATAACTTCAGACGCTGGTGTATTTCCTGCTTTTCCATGAAGGCTATAAAGCTCACCATTGGTGTCGGTAAAAGGATGCCCTGACCATTCATAACCGCAACGTACCATCATTTCGTTAAAACCCTCTAACCATCCGGTGCCATTGCGACTTTGAAGATTTATAAAAGTGGGGTTGACTATCTCCTTTACAGGTGAATCCCAACCCAGGCGAATGCCAGGAGCTGTTGCTTCAATCACATTCATTCCTCGTGTTGGGCTCAGGGTGATGGTCAATCCATCAGGACATTTAATTATGATCAGTCTGGAACCTTCTTGTTTTCCTCCATGCAGGCAAATTTGCTGAATAGAAAATAAAACATCCTCAATGCCAAGCTGATGATTGCTAATCTCCCAATTGCCTAATTCAATGTTATGAGCTGCGCTGGTTAGTGTAAAAGATTTGGTCTGATTTTGAGATAATGAAAATTCTAGTGTCATTTTATTCTCCCGGATTTACAAACAGCACTCATGCATTATTTTGAAGATTTATATGATTAATGCAATAATAATTGAATTTGTTCCTTAAAATTATTTTCACTGATGTAGGGGGATTGATAATAAAAATCGTTTTTTGATTTAAAATAATTGGATAGATCAAATAAATTCTCTTGATCAATATCTTTTATTACCAAATTTTTCCAGGAAGGGCGTATAAATTGCTCGACAGCTTGTGACAAAGCACATTGATCAATACACCAATTGGTAAAATTATGAGGATCATAAGCCCGTTTTATATAATGTTCGATAAAATGAAGAATTTTAGGGGTGATTTCTGAATGGTTTAGATATGTAATTCCGGCTCCCAAACACCAAGGTGCCCCCACGAGCTGATCACCATTTTTATCAAAAGCAAAAAGTCTCAAACCAAAATCATAATTACTAAATAAAGGGAATTTTTTACTGAAAAAATCCTCTGTAACGGTGAGATCAATATCAAGAATAAAGGTTTTTGTAGGATAACGTTGATAAAGTTTTTCCGCAAAAAGAAAACGTAAACAGGTAAAATAGGCTGCATCCCGATAAAGTGAGGAACCATAACCATAGGTAATATGCATATTAGGAATGGTGTTATGAATAAATTCAGAGATATCCTTTAGAAATTCTTTTTGTTGAGATGATGGATTTTCCAATGCAAGAGCAAGAACGATTTTACTTTGAAAATCTACCCTTTTATGTGCTTTTACAAGAGTAAAGAGAAATTTGGGTAAATATTTTAAATACCGGGAATCACAACCCAGAATGAATAGTAAATCGGCCTGTTGATCTTTTAGATCAGCATATGACCATTGCCATTTTTCCAGATGAAATGGATCATCATGTTTATTAGCCTGTTCAAAATTTTGGTATCTCTTTTCTGTTAACCAACTATATACACCACTATCTTCATTGTCGAAATAAACGGAAGTTTCAGGGGCCAGTTCTTTGGATTTTTGAAAGTGATAATCTGCCGAGGGTCTATTATGGAGAAGCCACTGCAATTTTCCTGCATTTAGATGATACCAGGTTGTATCTCCATTTAATTCATATTCCTCATCCAGTAATCCTTTTAACAGATCTCTAAAATGTTCTTGAAGTCTGTCACAATAATAGCCCAGATAAATTGCATAACGCTGTTGAATCGTTTGATTTGCGTCGTGCATTGAATAAGGAAAAAGATAAAGGTTAAATTCGGAGGTTGGAATTGGCAATTTATATTTCTGTAAGATATTGGGTAAAAAAAACATATAATAATTGGTAATTTCACCTTTTTCCAATTCGGACATGATATCCCTTGTTAAGAGATCAGAAGAACAAATGAAATTGAGATACTTTTCCAGTTTTTCTAAAGAAGCATCTATATTTTTTTTCAAGAAAAGGATAGTTGCCTTAAAAAAATAGTAGTCCTTATTGTTTGAATCTATCTCTATAAGAAAATTTATTAACGCTTCAGCTAATATATAATTTTTAAAAGTAAGGCAATATTGGCAGAGCTCTTTTAATATTGTTTGGTTAGCCAGGTTATTTTTAAAATTTTCAGTAATTTGCGTTATATTTTTCAATCCGGGATATATTTTTGCTGGAATCGGTTTTACTTGATTTTTTTTTATGAAATCTAGAACATGATATTTAAGAATAGCCATTTCCATTGGTTTTAAAATCTTTCTTGTTTTAATAAATTTGTTTAAATGAGTTCGTTCGATATAGATTTTTCAAAAGAGAAAAATTAAATTCAATGATCGTTTAAAAGTTAAATGGTCTTATAAAAAATAAAATTATTATAATTAATTAAAACATGATCTATATTATATAAAGTTTTTTATAAATATTTTATATAATGATAAGCTTTATATGAATGAATTATTTACGTAACTGGAATGGTAATAATGGATATTTTATCTGCTCGATTGAAAAAAATACAGCCTAGTCAGACACTGGTGATTAGTGCAAAGGCGCGTGCCATGAAAAGTAAGGGTCAGGATGTGATCAGCCTTTCGGCTGGTGAACCTGACTTTGATACGCCGATCAATATTAAGAACGCAGGCATAGCAGCCATTCAGTCCGGACAGACAAAATATACAGATGTTGGAGGGACCCCAGCTGTCCGCCAGGCAGTTGCCCAACGTTTGAAAGCCGATTATAATATTGACTACCAACCTGAAGAAATCATGGTTTCCAGTGGTGGAAAACAGGTTATATTCAATGCGATGATGGCCAGTCTTAATCCAGGAGATGAGGTCATTATCCCTTCACCTTGTTGGGTTTCTTATCCCGATATTGTAACATTGGCTGGTGGAACACCAGTTATCATTCCTTGTAAGGAGGAGCACGCAGGTTTCAAGTTGCAGCCCGAACAACTGAGTGCAGCAATTACGTCTAAAACGAAATGGCTGATTTTGAATTCCCCTTGTAATCCCACAGGTGCTGTATACAGTAAAGAAGAATTGCAGGCTTTATGTGATGTCCTGATGCAATATCCAAATGTATGGGTTTTGACGGATGATATTTATTCCAAGCTTGTTTACGATGGGGTGGTTGCCCCAACAGTAGTCCAGGTTGAACCACGCCTTAAAGAACGCACAATTACAATGAACGGTGTTTCAAAAGCCTATTCGATGACGGGATGGCGTATTGGATATGCTGCCGCCCCTGTAGAATTTATCAAGGCAATGATAAAGTTGCAGGGACAGTCCACAACCAATCCCTGTTCCATTAGTCAGGCGGCAACTGTTGAGGCTTTGACTGGTTCACAGGATTCAGTTGCCGATATGGTGGCTACTTATCAAAAAAGGCGAAATCTGGTTTTGGATAACCTAAATGGCGCACCGGGTCTATCCTGTTTAAAACCCATGGGGGCCTTTTACTTGTTTGTTTCAATGAAAAATTGTTTGGGTAAAACAACCAGTAAGGGGACAAAAATTAATAGTGATCAGGATTTCGTAACGGCCTTACTGGAAGAAGAGGGTGTAGCCACAGTTCATGGAGCAGCTTTTATGATGGATGGATATTTCCGTATTTCCTATGCGACAAATACAGAGTTGCTTAAGGAAGCCTGTTTACGGATTAAACATTTCTGCATGAATTTGAGCTAGGGCTAGATATTGGTTATGAATAATGAGGAAATTGCAATTGAACCCGCTCTTGCCTCAAGAATGAGCGGGTTTGAGACTCCTGCAACCATCGCGATGTCAATGCGGGCAAGGGTTCTGAAAGCAGAAGGAAAAAATGTTATTTCCCTGGCCCTGGGACAGCCTGATTTTTTAACACCCAAAATAGCTATTGAGGGAGGTTATCAGGCGGCTTTGGAAGGAAAAACGAAGTATCCTCCTATAGACGGTTTTTTATCGTTGAAAAAGGCCATACAAAAAAAATTCAAGGAAGAAAATGGTGTCGATTATGCATTGGACGAAATTATGGTTGCAAATGGGGTTAAACAGATTTTGTTCAATGCCTTGATGGCGACTTTAGATCCGGAAGATGAGGTCATTATTCCGGCACCCTATTGGACTAGTTATCCAATTATGGTACGATTTCTGGGAGGGAACCCGGTTCATGTTGTTTGTCCTGAAAAAGATAATTTTGTCTTAAAGGCAAGGCAATTAAAAGCCGCTATTACGCCTAAGACCAAATGGCTGATTTTGAATTCCCCCAGCAATCCAACTGGTGCTGTCTGGACAAAAGAAGACTTGCTGGCATTGGTTGAGGTATTGAGGATTAATCCTCAGATATGGATTTTTTCTGATGAAATTTACGAACATTTGATTTTTGATGGGCAACGCCATCATTCATTGGCGGCTTTGGCACCAGAATTAAAAGATCGTATTTTAACGGTGAATGGGGTTTCTAAAACTTTTGCAATGCCAGGTTGGCGTATAGGCTATGCCGGTGGGGTAAAGCGTTTGATTAGAGCGATGCTTAAAATTCAAAGCAATTCAACCTCTGGTGCCTGCAGTGTCAGTCAGGCAGCTGCTACTGCGGCTTTGCAATATGCGCAAAAAGAAGTTGAATCAATGAAACTGGCTTATGATCGACGTCGTAAAAAAATGACGGCCGCCTTTTCAGCAATGAATGGTATAAGCTGTAATATTCCACAGGGGGCCTTTTATATATATCCAGGTATTGCCGGCTGTATTGGAAAAAAAACAGCTCAGGGAAGGTTGATTGCCAATGATCAGGATTTTGCTGAAGCATTATTGGAAGAGACTTATGTTGCGGTTGTTCCCGGATCAGCGTTTGGTTTAAGTCCCTACTTGCGTATAGCTTATGCCGCTGATGATGTCGTTCTTGAAGAGGCCTGTCAAAGAATTTCCCAGTTTGTGCAAGAGTTATCCTGATCGTATTCATTAATACTCCGGTTTTCTTGAGTATTAATGAAGGGGTTGAAAATTATTTAGATTGAATTTTGTCTTTTTCATCAAATAGTTTGGTGAGTTCGTGAATCATTGTCCCCCCCAATTCTTCTGCCTTGGTGATTGTCACGGCATGTTTGTAGTAACGTGTTACATCATGCCCAATTCCAATGGCTACAAGCTCGATTTCAGCACGATTTTCGATTTTGCGAATCATGCGTTTAAGATGATTTTCAAGATATTCTGATCCATTCGTCGATAAAGTGCTATCATCAACAGGTGCTCCATCAGAAATAACCATTAAAATTTTACGTTTTTCTACACGGGTTTTAAGTCTTTGCCACGCCCAAAAAAGAGCCTCTCCATCAATATTCTCTTTTAACAAGCCATCCTTGAGCATAAGGCCTAAATTACGTTTGGCTCGTCGCCATGGCTGGTCGGCAGCTTTATAAATAATATGGCGTAAATCATTTAACCGTCCTGGATTCTGGGGACGTTTGTCAGCCAACCATTTTTCACGACTGCGTCCACCTTTCCAGGTCTGGGTTGTAAAACCGAGGATTTCTACCTTAACGGAACAACGTTCAAGAGTTCTGGCCAGAATATCTCCACACATTGCCGCAATGGAAATAGGGCGTCCTCGCATGGATCCAGAATTATCGATTAACAGTGTTACAATCGTGTCCTTAAAACCGGTTGATTTTTCTTGTTTAAAGCTCAGAGAATTGGTTGGGTTGGTGATTATTCTTGTTAATTTGCTGGCATCGAGAAGTCCTTCCTCCTGATCAAAATTCCAGCTTCTGATTTGTTGCGACATCAATTTGCGTTGTAAACGATTGGCCAGCTTGGATATGATATTCTGTATTTCCTGTAATTGTTGATCAAGCTGGTTTCTTAGGAAGTCTAGCTCGTTTACGTCGCAAATCTGTTCAGCGGTAACTACCTCATCAAATAATTTTGTGTAAATGTGATAGGATGCATCTTCAACATCAGCTAAAGTATCCGGAGGTTGTTGTGAGGGGCCACCAGCTTTTTCAGATTTATCACTTCCCATAGCTGAATCCGGTTTTTCTTGATCCTCCATATTCAGGGGAATTTGTGAAAATTGCTGTTTAAGTTCGCTTTCTTGCTGTTCTTGTTTTTCTTCAGGGTAATCTGGATTGCTATCTTTGTTTTGATCCGCGGTATCTTGAGAGGATTCTTCCTTGCCATTATCGGATTTTTCCTCTTCTCCTTCTAGTAAACGATAGGCTTGAAGCAATTGTTTGGTAGCTTGTGCATAATGATCTTGGTCAGTCAAAGCCTCTTTCATGGCCTTGAGAGCTTTTTCACCCTGGGGTGTTAATTGATTGCGCCATAATTGCAGAATTTTACGAGATGCTTTTGGTACTGTTTTTCCAGTCAATGTTTCATAAACAAGTAAAGAAAGGGCTTTTGCAGGAGATAATTGTTCCGCCTTGTCCATCCTTGCATGCCCTTCTATATGACTGTTATGTTCCATAACTGCCTGCAGATTGGCGGCAACCCCTGCCATCTTCTTGCTTCCTAATGCCTCCACACGGACTTGTTCCAGGGCATTGAAACTATTTTGTGCATCCTCTGATGTTAAGTCTGGTGGTGAAGGAAGATCATTATCATGATATTTTAGATATAGGGCCAGTGCATCAGCTTGTCCCCTAATGAATTGCAGGGTTTTTGCATCTTGTATTTCTGGTGGTTGTGGAAGATGGACGTTTTCCTTGTTGTTTTTGGATTGATATTGACGATTGTTGACCGTGCTTGAACAGAAATTGATATTGGTTGCCGTATAACCACTTAAAGTATGTATGGTACCAATCAGGGCTTGTTTGAAACGTTCAGGATTATAAGCGGTTTGAAAATTGAGTAAATCAGTCTGTCTGTTCTTTTGATTTTTAGGCATTATAATCCTCTTGTTAAATCGGATAATTTAATATTGTTTAAACCGTTTTAGGATCGGTTGTTAAAAGGTCAACATTAAAACAGCGTTGGTAATATTCTGCTACAATTCCGTGTTCTGACAGGTCGCATTTATTTAGGAAGGTTAGGCGGAAAGACAATGCAAGATCATGAAAGATTGTATAGTTTTCAGCCCAGCTGATGACAGTGCGAGGAGACATTACAGTAGACAGTTCCCCTTCGGCAAATCCAATTCGGGTTAAATTGGCCAATGCTACCATTGATTCAATCTGTTTTTTTGTTTCTGCGTCCTGAGGCTGTACATTCATTTTTGCCATGATTATTTTAATTTCTTGTGGAGGGGGTAAATAATTCAGTGCGGCAACAATATTCCAGCGATCCATTTGCCCCTGATTGATTTGTTGAGTACCATGATACAGCCCGGTCGTATCTCCCAATCCAATGGTGTTTGCGGTTGCAAAAAGACGAAAGGATGGATTAGGGCGGATAACTCGATTTTGATCCAGCAAGGTCAGTTTGCCTTCTGTTTCAAGCACACGTTGAATGACAAACATAACATCAGGACGGCCAGCATCATATTCATCAAAAATAAGTGCACATGGATGCTCTAAAGCCCATGGAAGTAAACCCTCTTGAAATTGTGTAACTTGTTTTCCGTCCTTTAGGATGATGGCATCCTTTCCAATCAAGTCAATACGGGAAATATGGCTATCGAGATTGATGCGAATACATGGCCAATTCAGGCGGGCAGCGATTTGTTCGATATGGGAGGATTTTCCCGTACCATGAAATCCCTGTATCATGACCCGTCGATTATATTGAAATCCTGCAAGAATGGCATGAGTGGTATCTAGATCAAAAAAATAGTTTGGATCCAGATCGGGAACCAGTGAGGTTTTTTTTGAAAATCCCTTGACCTCCATATCAAGATCAATATCAAATGTTTTTCTTACGTTAAACAATTTATCTGGTTTTGATAACATAGAAATGTCAGGTAAATCGGTTTTATCGGGATTAGTTAGGTTTGAAGTTGATCTGGACATAGAAATTATCCTGTGTAGAAGAGTTATTTTAATGATCTAAATGATTTTTTATTTTGCTTCAATCATATTTGTCAAATATGTTCGGAGTAGGGAATAAGCTGCATTAATCTTTTTAAATTTTTCTTCCAAATCCGCGTCACCACCATTTGTATCAGGATGATATTTACGGGCAAGCTTGGTATATCTTTTTTTTAAACTGGCCAACGAAAGTGGCCAGCTAATTTCCAGTAATTGCAAAGCTTTTTGTAATTCTTGGGGGATATTGGGTTTCTGTCCGGTATCATGATGTGTTTTTGTTCTTGTTTTTTGAAAAAGCCGTAGCGGATCATGGAATGATTGCTCATTTAAAAGATTTTTTTTTCCTAATCTACCAAGCTTCCATGAAGGTTTATCCCATACAGCGGCGGAACGCATGTGTTCCTCTATTTGCGCAGTATTCATTCCCCTGAAATAGTCCCAGTTTTTGTTATATTCCCGAATATGGCTAAAACAGAACCAATAATAGTCATGTAACTGGTGACGGGATTTTGGTGCCCGATATTCTGCTGGTTCTCTGCATCCTGGCATGTCACAATAACGGTGCGGTGTTGTTTTTGCATTGTTGGGATCAAACATTGTTGCCCATTTCTTTTTAAACATCATAAGTATTTTGATTTCATAAGAAATAGAATAGAAAAGTAAGGAACATTGTTCTTGGAAGAATATCACAAGAATTGGGGAAAAATGAATTATATTCCAAAAAACGGTTATAATTCAAAGGGCATATTAAAGATATTTTATAATTCTGATATAGAATTAATCATCTTGATATAAAGAGGTAAGGCGATGAGAATAGATAAAATTATGAATGGGATATGCAAAAAAATAATATTGCTTTTTCCGTTTATATTAATGGCATGTCAGGCTAATCAGAAAGCAAGACCTACTTGCGAGCTCGTTTCAATTTCAAGGGTTGAAAGTACCCTGAACGATCCAAGGGGATTTGAGGGACAATTCACGCAAATTTGGTCAAATGGTAATCAATCTGAAGGACGTATCGTATATATACCTGGAAAATTACGTTTAAATTATGAAACCCCTTCCACAATGATTGTTGTTGCAAAGGGTAAAAAAATGGTGGCAAAAAATTTTGACGATCATTCTGTTACACATATTGGATTGGCAAGAAACCCTTTGGGATTAATGCTAAATAGCCCTGTTCATTTATCATCACCCATTCTTGTAACGGCAATACAAAAGGGAACACAGGCTTTGCAAATTTCATTGGCAAGCGGGGATAATCCATCCCAAGGTTTGTTAACTCTACGGTTTCAAGATGTAAATGGTCAGTTAACCCTTGATCAGATGCAAGCTATAGATGTGCGTAAACGGCAAACGATTATGAATATTTCAAATGTTCATATGGGTTTAAATGTTAAAAATAATTATTTTAACTATCCTGATCAACCATAAGGTCAGAAGGTGGTGACCGCAATTTTAAAGAATAGACAAACACTTGCTGCCAGGCTTGACAGAGGACTTGGTCTATCGTATCAAATGAAGTATTAATTCCTAGTTCATGCATGCTCGTAATTCCATATTCCTTCAATCCACAGGGGACTATTCCGGAATAATTTTCCAGTTTGGGATTAATATTCAACGCAATTCCATGCCAGCTGATCCAATGGGATAGCTTAATTCCAATTGCGGCAATTTTTTTCTCTTTTTTTGTAACAGGATCGGTAACCCATAATCCGACACGCCCTTCTTTTTTTTCTGCTGCGATATTGAATTGTTGAAGGGTGAGAATGATCCAGTCTTCAAGTTTGTGAATGAATGCGCGAATATCATGATCGGGAAAAGTGGGATGGGGTTTACGTAAATCCATCATTACATAGATGATTCGCATTCCTGGACCATGGTAAGTCCATTGTCCACCCCGATTAGTATGAAAAACAGGAAAATTCTGTGGATTGAACAAATCGCTCTCTTTTGCCGATGTTCCCGCAGTGTAAAGCGGAGGATGTTCCAAAAACCATAGGCATTCTGCCGCTTTCCCATCAAATATTTTTTGAACGTAATTTTTCATCCATTGAATTGCTGTGGGATAGGGAACAACTTTTTTGCTTTTTTGCAAAAATATTGGTGTGATAGCCATTGCTAGAAACTCTTTCATCGGTTATAGAGAAAGCATATTGGATTGAATTATGAAAATCAATCCCGTGCGACCGTGGCGGAATGGTAGACGCGCAAGCTTGAGGTGCTTGTGGGGAAATACCCCGTGGAAGTTCGAGTCTTCTCGGTCGCACCACATTCTTGTTGCGACTTGGATATAGAACCTATTTTCTTTTCATTTGCCTTTGATATATAATTTTACCAATTTTACAAAGATTTATTTGTAAAAATGTCATGATTGCAATGAAGAGGAAATTATGGATCATAAATTTAAGCAAGATGCATTGGATTATCATGAATATCCAACACCAGGGAAATTAACAATAACACCAACAAAAAGAATGGCGACTCAAACTGATTTGTCCTTAGCCTATTCCCCAGGGGTGGCGGCACCATGTTTGGAAATTAAAAGGGATCCTAGTTTGGCTAGCAAATACACGGCCAAAAGTAACCTGGTTGGGGTTATTTCCAATGGTACGGCTGTTTTGGGGTTGGGAAACATCGGGCCCTTGGCGGGAAAACCCGTTATGGAGGGCAAGGCGGTTTTATTCAAGAAATTTGCTGGTATTGATGTTTTTGATATCGAAGTTGATGCCAATGATCCGGAACATTTCTGTAATGTTGTCTCGGCGCTTGAACCAACTTTTGGCGGAATTAATTTGGAGGATATCAAGGCGCCTGAATGTTTTATTATTGAACAGAATCTAAAATGCAGAATGAATATTCCGGTTTTTCATGATGATCAACATGGAACGGCGATTGTCGTAAGTGCGGCTACCATTAATGCCTTGCGAATTCAGAATAAGAAAATTGAAGACGTTAAATTGGTCACTTCTGGGGCAGGGGCGGCAGCTATTGCATGTGTAAATTTATTGGTAACTCTGGGATTAAAACTTGAAAATGTCATTTTAACGGATATTGATGGAGTGGTGTGGAAAGGCCGCGATCCAAATATGCCAGAAAATATGGCACGTTATGCCAAAGACACGCAGGCTCGCCGTTTGGAGGATGTTATAGCGGGTGCGGATATTTTTCTTGGTGTTTCTGTGGCTGGAGTTCTGAAAAAAGAATGGGTGGCAAAAATGGCATCCAATCCTTTGATTCTGGCATTGGCAAATCCGGAACCTGAAATCACTCCAGAAGAGGTTGGCAGTATTCGATCAGATGCGATTATGGCAACAGGTCGTTCTGATCATCCAAATCAGGTTAATAATGTTTTATGTTTCCCTTTTATATTTCGCGGAGCCCTAGATGTTGGGGCAACCGAAATAAACGAGGAGATGAAAAAAGCCGCCGCTTATGCATTAGCAAATCTGGCGACACAAGAAGCCAATGAGGTTGTCGTGGCCGCTTATGGCGGTCAGGCACCTGCTTTTGGTCCTGAATATATTTTGCCAAAACCTTTTGATCCGCGATTAATTTTGGAAATTGCGCCAGCGGTTGCAAAAGCGGCCATGCAAACAGGGGTTGCCTTACGTCCGATTGATGATTTTAATGGATATCTGGAGCATCTGATGCAATTTGTGTTCAGAACCAGTCAGGTTATGCAACCTGTATTTGCAGCTGTTCATCAACATAAAGGACTGCAAAAGGTTGTCTTTTCTGAAGGCGAAAATGATAGGGTTTTACGTGCTATTCAAACTATGGTTAATGAACAGATGGTTTTACCTTATGTTATTGGAGATCAGAAAAGAATTCATGAAAAAATTACTCAATTGGGGTTAAGCTTAAAAATTGGTAAGGATTTAACAGTTTATGACCCCCAAAAGGATAACGCATTTTTACAAACACTGGAAAAACCTTATCAGAGATTGGTTGAAAGAACGGGTGTTCCTCCGTCTTTGGCGTATGAACAGCTCTATAGAAGAAAATCAATTCTAGCAGCGATGCTTTTAAGGGAGGGTCATGTTGATGCAGCACTTGTTGGTGGATTTGGTGAATGGTATCGTCATTTTAAGACATTGAAAAATATTATCCCCAAACAGGATGGAGTAAAGGAATTCCATACTATTTCTGCTATGATTCAGTCAAATGTAGCGCTTTTTATGGGGGATACTTATTTACATCTGGACCCTACGGCTGAGGAAATTGCTGAATTAACTTTATTGGCTTCTGAAATGGTATCTATGTTTGGTATGGTACCAAGAGCCGCTTTATTATCTTATTCTTCTTTTGGAACGGGAAAATCTGAATCAGCATTAAAAATGAAAAAAGCCCTGGCCATAATACGTGAAAAGAATCCTTCATTGGAAATTGACGGGGAAATGCAGGGTGATGCTGCGTTAAGTGAAACCTTGCGTTCGAGATTAATTGATGATTCACCCTTGAGAGGAAATGCCAATTTGTTAATTATGCCCAGTCTTGATGCGGCAAATATTGGATTTTCCTTGAGTCGTGTGGTTGGAAATGGACTGCAGATTGGTCCTATAACGCTTGGCACAACAAAGCCGCTTCATGTTCTTACGGAAAATACAACGGCACGAGGTATCGTGAATCTGACAGCTATTGCCATTCGCCAATCATTAAGAAAAAAACAATAAATTTGATTGCAATATTAGGAAAATATTGTAATCTTGATCAAGATTACTGAATTTACTGTGTATAAAAGAGTGAGATCCATTTTTTCACTCTTTATTTTTTCATCAAAAATTGCATATTTGCGATTGCTTGTAAAACACGCATTAAAATTTTGGATAAAATATAAAAATTATAATTCTACAATTAATTGTTTAACTTCAGGGGAAACAGTTAGAATTAGATTTCCGTAAGGGTTAAATGTGCCTGAATGAGATGGTACATTATAATTGAAATGAAAGTTATTGTCGTGTTTGCGTAATTCGTACAAGTGGCATTTTAAAGATTTGTAGCTATAATAAATTAAAGGAACCGGGGGAAGCGTTAATCCCATTTTTGGATCTTTATACATTGTTTTGAGTCTTTCAAAAAAACCGGAATTTATTTTTTTGATTTCCAATAATATTTTTGAAATTATAGAAGACAACGGGCTTCGTTGAGGTAGATCTATCGTATTTTTATTATTTGCTGGAAGATATTTATTTTCAAATTCATTTATTTTTTTAAATAATGAATCGAAGTCTATGATAGGTAAACGGTTAAAGCCGATTTCATTTTTAATGATCTCAAATATATCTGTTATCTTATTCTTATCTGAAATGTTGCCGCCCTCAAGCAAATTTAATGGGCTCGGTAAGGTGTCAACGGTTAATCCAGAGTGACAAAGTGGAATAACATTGATATTTTTTTGCCATCCTGCCCCACATTCAAAACTGATCCAGGGACGTTGAATACTTTTGGGACTGCAAAATACAATCATGATGGCACTATTTTTTAAATTTTCTTCAATTTCATCAAACCATCTTTGACCCGGTTTTATGGAGAAACTGGACGTGAAAACATGGACTTGTCCAAAAAAACTGTCTTCGATTAATTGTTGAAATATACTTGTAAGTTCTTTTTCTTCTGTAATATGACTTAGGAAAATCGTTTTTTTGATTAATTCTGGCATTTATAAAGTGACCTTGTTATAATCCCTTTTTTAACATTATGAATAATAATGATAAATTTAGGAAAGTATACATTAATATTAACAAAATGAAATAAAATAAATTGATCAAGTGGAAGCTGATAAATTGTGTAATAAAATTATACACATGAATTAATATAAATTTTATAAAATATGATTTTCTTCATATGATCAAAAAATTGGCAAAATATATCCAAGATTTTATACCATATATTGTTTTCACGATAGATTAGCTGTAAAAAGAAAGTATATTTAAATTATTTAAGCTTTTTTTAAATAAATATTATTTAAAAATAATTTAAGTTATTTAAATAGTAATGGTTTTTTAATTAAGTATAATCTTCCAAAGATGTGTATTTTATTCATCTTTGGTTTTTTTTGATTCACATTATATTTAAAAATTATCCAATTAGATAAATTTAATTCGATGTATTTGTAATAGCAATCATTTCTGGGAAGTTTGGAAAAACAAATTTTTCTGTTAAAATTTAGTTTTATTATGGTATCATTATTGCCCGTAAATTATTAGACATAATTTGATTAAGATTTACATATAGGTATTTAATTAAAAGGGAATTCCGCGTTTAATTATTGAATGTGGCCTCTTTATCATAATTTTTACATATTCTTATCAAATTGTGAAATAATATTTGTTTTGTTCTAAATTAGACATTAGCATATTTGTTTTTTATTATTAAATTTCAAGGTAGAGTTCTGTGATTAAACCTTTAAAAAAAGCTGTATTACCTGTCGCTGGCTTAGGAACACGCTTCTTGCCCGCAACAAAATCAATGCCAAAAGAAATGTTGCCTGTTGTTGATCGTCCATTGATTCAATATGCACTGGATGAGGCGCGTGCGGCAGGAATTGAACAGTTTTGTCTGATTACAGGTCGAGGAAAAGATTCTCTAATTGATTATTTTGATGTTGCTTATGAACTTGAGGATACACTGCGACAAAGAGGTAAAAAAGAGTCTCTAGAGGCTCTCTATCCATCTAGTATCGAGGCAGGTTCTTTAACCGCTTTGCGTCAGCAGTCTCCCTTAGGGTTGGGGCATGCAATATGGTGTGCTCGTACATTTGTTGGCGATGATCCATTTGCCATTTTATTACCGGATGATTTGATTATGGCGACGCCAGGATGTTTGGCGCAAATGGTTGAAGTTTATAATGAATATGGCGGAAATGTTGTCGCTGTTACCGAGGTTCCTCGTGAAAAGACATCCAGTTACGGTATTGTGGATATTGAAAAGGATGATGGAAAACTGGTCACGATTTCCGGGGTTGTAGAAAAGCCGGAGCCTGAACAGGCTCCCTCTAATCTTTCAATTATTGGACGTTATATTTTGTCACCTGAAATTATGAAATATCTTTCTAAAATGGAAAAAGGTGCAGGAAATGAAGTTCAATTGACAGATTCTATGGAAAAATTGATTGGACAAATGCCTTTTCATGGGTTGAGATATAATGGGGTTCGGTATGATTGTGGAAGCAAATCTGGATTTCTAGAAGCTCAGGTTGCCTTTGCTTTGAAACGTCCCGACCTAGCTCCGGCCATGCGTAAGATAATACAGAAATATGCCCATGAAGAGGTTAAATAATGGAACATCAACGTGTAATTAATTCGACAATCCTGCGAGAATATGATATTCGCGGCATTTATGAACAGACTTTTTTTGTCGAGGATGCCTATGCGATCGGACGGTCCTTTGGCAGTTTGGTCGCAAGGAAAAATGGAAAAAAAGTTGTTGTTGGTTATGATGGTCGGGTTAGTTCGCCTGATTTAGAGGCCGCTCTGGTAAATGGATTAAAGAAAAGCGGTTTGGAAGTTGTCCGTATCGGTCGTGGTCCGACCCCAATGCTCTATTTTGCTTCAACAGTTATGCAGGCTGATGGTGCTGTTATGGTTACGGCCAGTCATAATCCCAAAGAATATAATGGGATGAAATTCATGCTGGGTGGCAAACCGTTTTTTGGTAAGCAGATTCAGGATTTAGGGGCACAGGTTGCGGCTGGTGATGTGGTTCCAGAGGGTAATGGTACAGTTCGCAAGGTTGATGTTTCAGAAGATTATATTAATCGGCTTTTGGAAGATTTTGGGGGAACTGAACGGAAATTACGTGTTGTCTGGGATAACAGTAATGGGGCTGCTGGTGATATTCTAACCCGTTTGGTTCAGAAGTTGCCCGGTGAACATATTGTTCTGAATGGAACGATAGACGGCGATTTTCCCGCTCATAGTCCAGACCCTACTGTTCCCAAAAACCTTGTTCAGCTTCAGAAAGAGGTGGCCAATCGCAAGGCTGATATTGGTATTGCGTTTGATGGTGATGCCGATCGTATTGGCGTGATTGATGACAAAGGTAATATCCTTTGGGGTGATCAGCTTATGGTTATTTTTAGTCGTGATATTCTTGCCAGCAATCAAGGGGCAACGATTGTTGCTGATGTTAAAGCAAGCAAAATTCTTTTTGATGAAATTCAAAAAGCGGGTGGAAATCCTTTGATGTGGTGTACTGGACATTCCTTGATCAAGGCCAAAATGGCTGAATCAAAGGCTGTTCTCGGTGGGGAAATGTCTGGTCATATTTTCTTTGCAGATAAATGGTACGGGTTTGACGACGCATTATACGTTGCAGTCAGAACGCTTGATATTGTCGCCCGGTTAAAGGGTCCTTTATCAGAAGTAACAGAGTCTTTACCCAAAGCAATTTCTACTCCTGAAATTCGTTTTGATTGTTCCGATGAGCGTAAATTCACCGTTGTCCGTGAAGTGGCTGAACGGTTAAAGGAAGAGAAGGCCAATGTCGTGACGATTGATGGTGTAAGGGTGAATACAGAAGATGGATGGTGGCTTTTAAGGGCTTCCAACACTCAAGCTGCTTTAGTGGCACGAGCGGAGAGTACATCTGATGAGGGATTGGAGCGATTGAAAAATGCTTTAAAAGCCCAGTTGAAGGCTTCTGGTGTGGAATTTCCAGAAGAATAAATTGAGATTAGAATTTTAACTGGTTTCTATTTTTTTATAAAAAGGATACAGTCTAGCGATTGTATCCTTTTTGTTATCTATCAAATGATATATGCCATGAATGTTCCATTATTATTTAACCGTTCTCTTCTGAAATTGCATCGAGATAGATCTGTTTTATATCATTTTGAAATACAGGATATCTTTCAACAATGTACGGATCGGTTACTGGAACGACTTGACGATATAAATCGTTCCTTTGAATTTGCCTTGGAAATCGGAGGGCGAGGGTATGTTTCTTCCTACTTAAAAAATAGAAAAATAAAGGTGATATCGGCAGATTTGTCGGCAGATTTGGTCTCAATGAATGTAAATTCGAAAATCTGTATGGATGAAGAATTCTTGCCTTTTAAATCAGGATGCTTTGATCTGGTTATTGCGAATTTTAACTTGCATTGGGTTAATGATTTGCCTGGTACTTTATTACAAATTCGAAGAATTTTGAAGCCTGATGGTCTTTTCCTGGCGGCAATTCCTATACTTCCGACTCTTTCTTTATTACGAACCGTAATGGCTGAAGTTGAAATGGAATATTGTGGTGCTGTTTTGCCGCATATTTCTCCATTACCTGATTTAAGATCATGTGCAAGTTTGATGCAACGGGCTGGTTTTGCCTTACCCACTATTGATAAGGAGGCGATTGAAATTGTTTATCGCTCTTCATTGGCTTTATTTCGGGATCTGCGTTGGGCAGGGGAAACAAATTCCTTGCTAATGCATCAGGCTTATTTTGCAAAAAAAACTTTATTTGCCGAATTTATTGCACGTTTGGAAACTTTTAAACCTATTAAAGTTGATATAAATTTTGCCATTTTAACAGGTTGGTCTCCCGACGCGTCACAACCTCAACCTTTAAAACCTGGTCAATTCAAAATGTCTTTGGAAGAAGCGTTGCGGAATAAATAGAATCAGTTTTAATTTACGAATAATATAAAATTGTAAAATTTTGAAAAACTTGGGAAAGATTGTTTAATTTAATTGAAAATAAAATTTTTATTTTGGAATTTAATTTTTTAGATTATATGAAAAAAATCTGATTGTTAATTTTTTTAGAATAAGAAAAAGTTCTGCATAATTTTAAATTTATTGATCTATTTATTATTGAACAATAGTTGTAATAATTTAAGTTATATAAATCAAATAGTTATTAAATATACATTTTTATTCATAATATATTTTTTTTAAAATTTTAATTTTAGGGTTCTTGCAAAGAATGATGATTTAAAAAGCTTTATATTGATGATATAACCGATCATAATTATAGAATTTTGATATGAAAAGTAAGCGGTATGGCACATAAGAATGTAAAAAAAGTTGTTCTGGCCTATTCGGGAGGGTTGGATACTTCTGTTATTTTACGGTGGTTACAAAAAACATATGAATGTGAGGTTGTAACCTTTACGGCTGATTTGGGACAAGGGGAAGAATTGGGTCCAGCCCGTAAAAAAGCGGAAATGTTTGGTGTAAAAGAAATTTTTGTCGAGGATTTGCGTGAAGAATTCGTAAGGGATTATGTCTTTCCAATGTTTCGTGCCAACACGCTTTACGAAGGACAATATTTATTGGGAACCTCAATCGCGCGTCCACTTATTTCTAAAAGACAAATTGAAATTGCCGAACAGGTGGGGGCTGATGCCGTTGCGCATGGGGCAACGGGTAAAGGGAATGACCAGGTTCGATTTGAGCTGGCCTATTATGCATTAAAACCCGATGTCACTGTTATTTCCCCTTGGCGTGAATGGGATCTCACTTCTCGTACCCGTTTATTGCAGTTTGCTGAAGAAAATCAGATTCCGGTTACTCATGACAAACGTGGGGAAGCTCCCTTTTCGGTCGATGCCAATCTTTTACATTCATCTTCGGAAGGGAAAATTTTGGAAGATCCTTCTCTTCCTCCTGATGAAGCTGTTTTTCAGCGAACAATTTCACCGGAAGATGCTCCAGATAAGGCGACTGAAATCAGTATTGATTTCAAAGCTGGTGATCCTGTAGCGATTAATGGAATTGTAATGTCCCCGGCAACTATACTGACCCGTTTGAACGAGTTGGGTAAGGCCAATGGTATCGGGCGTCTTGATCTGGTTGAAAATCGTTTTGTTGGCATGAAATCCCGTGGAATTTATGAAACACCGGGTGGAACGATCTTATTATTTGCCCATAGAAACATGGAATCGATCACTCTTGATCGTGAGGCCGGGCATTTAAAGGATAGTATCATGCCTCGTTATGCAGAATTAATTTATAATGGTTTCTGGTTCTCACCAGAGCGCCGAATGCTGCAGGCCCTGATTGATGAAAGTCAGCATTCTGTTACCGGTCGTGTAAAATTGAAGCTATATAAAGGTAATATTATCTTGATGGGACGTGAAAGTCCGAATAGTCTCTACGATATGCGTGTTGTAACATTTGAAGATGATGAAGGTGCATATAATCAAATGGATGCACAGGGCTTCATTAAATTAAATGCGTTACGACTACGTTTGGGAGCACAGGCAGGTCGACGTGGCGGTGCCTTGTAAAATTTGAATTATCAGGAGTTGAAAATGAAAAAGATGCTTTCTTGGATAGTTCCTGCGGTTTTGGCAATTCCCTTGGTTGCTTGCGCCGGTAGTAAAAAGGAGCAATTAACCCCCGAACAGTTTATGCAAAAGGTTGAGGCTGAACCGGGAGTGAAAACATTACCCAGTGGATTGGCTTACCGTATTATCCAGTCTGGAAACCCTAAGGAAGCCTCTCCTGCTCCAGGGGATCTAATTTTGGCGGAATATGAAGGGCGTTTGCCAGACGGTGTCATATTTGATTCATCAGATCGGCATGGTGGTGGTTTAATGCAAATGCCTGTCGAGGGATTAATACCTGGCTGGATGGAAGCCCTGCCTAAAATGCATCCTGGCGATGTTTGGCAGCTTTATGTTCCGCCTAAATTAGGGTATGGAGAAAAATCTATGGGGATTATTCCTTCAAATAGCCCATTAATTTTTAAAATTCATCTTGTTGGGGTAACCAAAAACCAACCGGATAACTAATAAATAAAGGATTAAGGTGATTTATGAGTGTCAAGCCGTCAGGTAAGCGCGTATTTTCAGGAATTCAACCAACTGGTATCCCGCATTTGGGAAATTATCTGGGGGCCATTCAGTACTGGGTTGATATTCAACAGGATAATGAATGTATCTATTGCCTGGTTGATATGCATGCCTTGACGGTTTGGCAGGAACCCGTATCTCTACGAAAACAGACTTTGGAACAGACAGCTGTTTTATTGGCTGCTGGTATTGATCCCAACAAGCATATCTTATTTAATCAATCAGCTGTATCCGCTCATGCGCGTTTGGCGTGGATTTTCAATTGTGTTGCGCGAATTGGCTGGATGAACCGGATGACACAGTTTAAAGATAAGGCGGGCAAAAACAGGGAGGCCAATTCTGTAGGATTGTATGTTTATCCTAATTTAATGGCCGCTGATATTTTGGCATATAAGGCAACGTGTGTACCTGTAGGTGAGGATCAGCGTCAACATCTGGAATTAACAAATGATATTGCCCAGAAATTCAATCATGACTACAAAACTGGTTTCTTTCCTGTTGTCGAGGGATTTATTCCAAAAACAAGCGCCCGTGTAATGAATTTAAGGGATGGTAGTAAAAAAATGTCCAAATCGGATCCTTCCGAACAGGGAAGGATTGAATTACTGGATGAGGATGATGTGATTACGAATAAAATTAAGCGGGCAAAAAGTGATTCTGAACCCTTACCGTCTGAACAGGAAGGGCTTTCACACCGTTTAGAGGCGTTAAATTTAGTGTCAATTTATTCGGTTTTAGCCAAGCAATCGGTTGAACAGGTGCTCCAGGATTTTGGCGGAAAAGGATTTAGTCCGTTTAAATCCGCATTGTCGGATCTTTTAATTCAAAAAATTGCACCAATCAGAGAGGAAACAAAGAAAATGTTGGCAGATAAACAACATCTACAGACAATTTTGAAACAGGGTGCCGAGAAGGCATCAGCAATTGCTGATCCTATTGTGTCTGAAGCGGAATATATCGTGGGGTTTTTAAAATAAAGAATGAAACAGCAGGTTGGTAAATTGAGTGTTAAAACGCAAGGTCAGGGATTAACCATGATTACGGCTGACCTGTCCAGTTGGATTTTGCGATCAGCCATCAATACTGGCCTGTTAACGATATGGTGTAAACATACTTCAGCTTCTTTAACCGTTCAGGAAAATACGGATATTTCGGTAAGAAGTGATATTCTAAATTATTTTAATGATCTCGTTCCAGAAAATCGCTCCTATCAGCATACTGATGAGGGGAGTGACGATATGCCCGCCCATTTAAAAACGATGTTGACCGAAACCTCCTTGTCTATTCCTGTCATTGATCGGAAATTAAGTTTAGGGCCATGGCAGGCCGTTTATTTGTTTGAACATAGAAAAAGGCCACATATTCGAGAACTGGTTTTACATGTAATGGGGAACTAGAGAATAATGATATTAAGAAAATGCTACCGAAAGCTTATCTTGATATAATTGATTTTTTATTTCCGCCACGCTGTATTTTATGCGGTGTTCATATTCAACGATCTGGATATTTATGCTCTGACTGTTTCAAACAGCTTGAATTTATTGTGGAGCCTTGTTGTGAACAATGTGGAACGCCTTTTCTTTCTGATTCAGAGGCGGGAGAGGATCATCTTTGTTTGAGTTGTCGGGAAGAGCCATGTTTATGGGAGAAGGGGCGGGCAGCTTTTGTATATAACGAAGGGATTAAAAAGTTAATTTTACCCTTAAAATATGCAGATCGGTTGAATGGCTTGAACTTTTTAGCAGGTTCTATTTGGAATATTGCCAATCCCTTTTTTGATAATGCTTCATATATAATTCCTGTTCCGTTATACAAGAAACGTTTGCGACATAGAAAATACAATCAATCGGCCCTGCTGGGAAAAAAATTGGCCAAAAGATCAAATATTCCCCTTTTATTATTGGCCTTGAAAAGAATTAGGGATACACAGTCCTTGGGACATTTGAATAAACAGGAACGACAAGATTTACTGGAAAATGCATTTCAGGTTAATCTAGCCTATTCAAAAATTCTTCAGGGTAAGACAATTATATTGGTGGATGATGTTATGACCACGGGTAGTACCCTGATGGCTTGTAGCAGAATATTACTAGAAGCGGGTGTAAAACGCATATTTGTGGTTGTTATTGCAAAAGTAAGTTATTTCTGAAAATAAAATTATTCATTTATAGTTTATAAATTATAGATTATCATAAATAAGATATATTATTTGTAATTAAATGTTTTTGGGAGAAAAACTATGGCAAAAGTTGAAATATATACACAACCAGGATGTCCTTTTTGTCAAAAAGCTTTGACGCTCTTGAATTCAAAAGGCGTGAAATTCAATCAGATTAATGCTCCTAAAGGTACGGCAGAACGAGAAGAGGCAATAAAACGTTCGGGGGGTAAAACTACTGTTCCGCAAATTTTTATAAATGGCCAGTCAGTGGGTGGATGTGATGATTTGTTAAAGATGGAAGAGACCGGGAAGCTTGATGCATTATTGAAATAAATCAATAAATACTGATTTATTTATTAATAAATGGAGATAATTAAGCAAGTGTTAAATAAAAGTAAAGTTATAACCAAGATCTTAGGTGCTGTGATAGGCGGAATGTTCTTATGTTGTCCCTTTTATGAAAATTACGCGCAAAATCTGAATGAAACCAGATTCATGCCAGAAATTGGATTATGGACAACCAAGGCAGAAGACGGTGTTTTTCAGATATATAAATGTGGTGAGGGTCTTTGTGGCAAATTTGTAGGGATGCAATATAAAGGACCTGTTGCTCCCGTGAGTTCTAAAGGAACTTCCCAGTGTAATTTTTTAATGTTGCGTAATTTTATGCGTAAGGAAAAAAGTAAATATTGGGTAGGAAAAATTATCGATCCCCGGAATGAAAAAATTTATGATGCCAAAATCTGGATTGACGATCATGATCAATTAAAAATCCGGGGTTTTATGGGGATCAGCCTATTTGGTGAAACACATGTTTGGCATCGGTATAATCATGTGATCGATAAAGGTTGTAGAATTAAATAATGTTATTTTATTTCTACAAATAATTATTTTTTATTATTTCAATTGTTATCAAGAGCGTAATTAATAAATCGTAATGATTTATAATGGTTACGCTCTTAATTATTATTATATTTTATATTTCGAATAAATTATTATTAAATTAAAGAATAGATTTTATAAATATTCGTTAAATTATATCAATAATAAATAAATCGTATTAAATTAATGATTTATTCTTTGTATTTTTATTGATATTATTAAAGATAAATTTTATTTGTTGAATCAATTACATATTTTTTATCTTATTTAAAAATCTTTTTATATAAAGATTAGGAAACTGATTTTATATAAAAATGGCGAATTAAAAGGAAATATTATGGCCTATGTATTTACCCAGGTTTTTACCGGTAGGGAAAAATGGATAAAGCTTACAAAGGCAATCAAAGAACAAGTTTTGCAACGCATGATTTCAAGTCTATCAACCTTGGCAGGTGAAAATCGGGTCCAGTTAATCGCTATTGGTCAAATAGACGGAAAAGTTCCTCGTGCAGTGGATGCGGAATATTATGTAACCTGGTCTGTACCAATTAATGAGTTGACTTCATATATAGTTAGACATTTTCAAGAAAGTGAATGGAATGAATATTTTGAATTGGTCAATATTGGGGGGAAAGCTTTGACTATCCCTCAATTTGCGGAAGTTATTTTAAGAGAATAATGCCAGATATATTTAACTAGATCATATTAATCAATTGAACAATATTTAAAAATACCATTGACTTTAATTAAGGATGAAATTAATGCAGCCTACACGTGTACAAGATGCAGCCACATTGAGAAGTGGTGAAGATTCAGTTCCCGTATCTGACGATTCTTCAGTAACTTCCTCCTTAATTTCTTCCTCAAGTTTTGATCATACGTCAACGTTTGCCATGCTTCAGCCAATTCCCGGTGCTACAAGCAACTCTATTGAATATGATCCATCTCAGGCGCATCCTGAATGGGGATCGGGTTATGAACCTGATCCTAATGGGTTTAATGATAATACATTTGCCTTTAATTTTACATCTTTGACATTTTCCATGACAGATCCTACCGACATGATGAGCACGATTGCAGCGGCGGCTGGACAAGGCTGGGATTTGTTTGCAAACGCACTTGATCCTGATTCCTCCAGGATTGTTATCAATGATCCGGGTCAAGGTAATGACCTGTTGATAGGTGATGGATTGCAACTTGTTGTTGGAGCCACGCTTAGGGATCTATTAAAAAAGAATGGGGTTGATATCACTAATCCCATCGTTAGAAAACTTATAAAAGAACAGGATTGGGGGCAAAAATTTCTAAGCCAGATTGATAATTTGATCAGTGCCCAGAATGGTCCAGGACACATGATTATCTGGAATAAAACCGGCGTTATGGTTAGTGCGGGTGACAACAAGGCAACCATGGAAGTGAGGGCTGGCAACAAACTTTATGTGGGAGACACAAACAGTTCAGGATATGATGCCTTTGGAACGGGAAATTTACAGTTAGGTTATAATGAAAAAAGTGCAACGGGTTCCGCATCGCTGATCCTAGATGAAGGGTCATATCTAAGTGTTAATGGATTTTTGGGTGGAGCGGCGGATAAATCCTATGCAGGTCAATCCATTGGTTCAGGTATGGAAAATCAAAGAACAGGTGCTGTTTCAACCCAAAATCATGTAAAAATGGATGTTGATGGAAATTGGGGGCTTGTTGGTGATATTCGACCCGATAAACCAGCCAATTGGACACGTGTAGGCAATAATAACAAGATTAATGTCGGAGGTACATTGGGGGTTTATATGTTGGCCTCCATGACAATTGGAAGTGATACAGAGATAAGTGTTGGATCCAATGGTTGGGCCCATACAGGAAGTGGTGTGTTTGTCGGTTCAGGTGGGTATATGTCCACTGGCTTGGGAAACAGGTTTACCATTGCTGGTGGTATGGGTGCCGGTTATATGGATCTGTCCGCTTCGGGGAAGGCGGCGCAGCTGATAATTGGTGATGATAATGTCATTCATCTTACCAACAGAAATGCCGGCATATTTGCAGCTGAGGCAGGGGCATCCGTTACAGTGGGGGATAATTTGACCTTAACAGGGGCTGAAATATCAGTCGGTTATGGTCAAAATAGTATGGACCGAATTATTGATGAGGATTCCAAGTACCGTACTGCCTATATGTCTATCGGTAACGATGCCAATATTTCTCTAGGTTATGAAAATTTGTATCCGATGGCCAATGCTCCATCCTTTGCAGAGGATGGTGTGATAAGATTAGATGCCAGTAATTCACTTTTACAGTTTGGAACAGGACTTGCGCTTGAAGCGAATATAATTTCCCTGGGACATTATTTAAAAGATACTTCCAATTCAAATTTTATAGACAGTGATGGTAATGCCCTGGCTGAATTCAAGGTCGGTTCAAATAATAGCGTTGTCATTGGCTCAGGGGCAAATATCAGTTTGGGTTCTGGTATTGTTATTAATGAAAACCAGGGATATGTTGATTTGCAGGGAGGTGTTCTGAATGCTGGGTACATTCGTATGGGTCGCTATTATATTGAAAATCTGGAAGTTCCCATAAACGGATCCAGTTATATATACCAGAATAATTCAAGTGCGTCGATTCATATTGGGGACGGTTATCAAGTCAGCTTGACCCAAGATATTACCATTGATGGTAGCTTTGATCGGTTAAATATTGGTGATAATGTCGGCATTCAAGGAAACGGGATGTATCTTGGTGATTTTAGAGGGATTGGTTCAGAAACCAATCATCCTACATCAAGATCATTGATTTCTGCCGGCAATCTAACCTCAATGATAATAAGTGGTGACATCAATCTGAATGGTAATGCAAATTCAGTGATGTTGGGGAGCCAATCTTTATTGGAAACCACTGACGGCAATTTAAATATAGATGGAATAAACCAGCTGTTGACTATAGGAAATGGGGGGATTTTATCCGCTGCAAAAACGCTGCTTCAGAATGGTAGTAAAAGCATTATTTCTGTTGGCAATGAAGGTAGGATTGTCGCGAGTGCTATCCAGCTAATAGGTAATGGTGAAACGTTCACTATCGGTGATAATGCTGGTATTTCTGCAGACCGAATTATTATCGGTTATCGTGGGGGTTCTTTAACGATAGGAAAAAATGTTGATTTTGATGTTCATAATTTTGATGTTAATGTATCCCGAACGGTAACATTAGGGGATGGAGCTACAGGATATATAGGTGATACAACCACGGTAGATAAAACGGTTTTCAATACGGGTAATGCGAATAATCTTGAGTTTGGCAATATATCCCTTGGCGATAATAACAAATTTAATGTTTCAGGATCAATCAAGGGAGCTGGTATAAGCCTGGGTAGCAATACATCATTTACAGCTGCAACAAATGCATCGGTTAATTTTGGTAGTGGTAATATCACGTTATCGAATAAAAATAATAGTTTTAAATTAAATGATAATGTTACTTTTACGGCCGGGACGGTTACTGCTGATTTGAATACGAACAATTTTATTCTAGGCTCGAATGATTTTTATGATCTAAGAGGTTGGAATTTATCAAATACGTCAGGCTCTGCCAAAACATTCACTGTCGGGAATGGAGCTACCGGTAATTTTGGTAATGTAAATTTATTGGGTGAAAATGTCACCTTCAATACGGGTAATGCGAATAATCTTGAGTTTGGCAATATATCCCTTGGCGATAATAACAAATTTAATGTTTCAGGATCAATCAAGGGAGCTGGTATAAGCCTGGGTAGCAATACATCATTTACAGCTGCAACGAATGCATCGGTTAATTTTGGTAGTGGTAATGTCATGTTATCAGGTACCGGTAATAATTTTATACTAAATAATAATGTTGCTTTTACGGCCGGGACGGTTACTGCTGATTTGAATACGAACGACTTCACCCTGGGTTCGAATGATATCTATGATGTGAAAGGATGGAACCTATCGAACTCGTCAAGTCTTGCAAAAAACTTTTCCATTAAGGATGGTGCGGCTGGTAATTTTGGTGACGTGAATTTATCGGGAAATATCACGTTCAATACAGGTAATATGAGTAATCTGACCTTTGGCAATGTCACGTTATCAGGTGCCGGTAATAATTTTATACTAAATAGTAATGTTGCTTTTACGGCCGGAACGGTTACTGCTGATTTGAATATGAACGACTTCATCCTGGGTTCGAATGATATCTATGATGTGAAAGGATGGAATCTATCGAATTCATCAAGTCTAGCCAAGACATTTGCTGTCGCGGATGGTGCTACCGGTAATTTTGGTGACGTGAATTTAACGGGAAATATCGCGTTCAATACAGGTAATATGAGTAATCTGACCTTTGGCAATGTCACGTTATCAGGTACCGGTAATAATTTTATACTAAATAATAATGTTGCTTTTACGGCCGGAACGGTTGCTGCTGATTTGAATGCGAACAATTTCACTTTGGGCTTGAATGATATCTATGATGTGAAAGGATGGAATCTATCGAATTCATCAAGTCTAGCCAAAACATTTGCTGTCGCGGATGGTGCTACCGGTAATTTTGGTGACGTGAATTTAACGGGTATGGTTAACTTTTCTACTGGTTTGGCAAATAATCTTATCTTAGATACAGTAATGTTGAACAAGAATGCATCCATTAATCTGGATGGGACGTATGTCACTGTTCATAACCTGGACATGAGTAATGGTGGTGTCGCAAATCTGAATTATAACAGTGCAGAGTCCAATGTTGTTTCTTTATCCAATGTAATATTGAGCGGTAATGGTCGGATAAAAATCGCACAAAATTCTGAAGTTGATATTGGTTCTCTAACAATGGACGGTGTAAATCCGGGTGTTATAGAATTGGATAATGATGCAGTTTTGAATATCCGTTCAATCAATGCCACCAATGTTGGTACAGATATGCCGACAATCATTATTCATAATGGTGCCCGTGTTATCGTTAATGGTCAACAAATAACAAGGTCAAGTTCTTCAAATGATTTGATTGCTGATTTTAATAATGAAGCCAATGGCGTTTACGAATATCATGGTAGCATTGAAGATGTCGATGGTCATTTGGTGATCAAGAATTTTAAACTCGATGATCATCTGTTATTTGAAAATGATACTGGGTCATCGGATGTTAACACTTTTTATACATGTTATAAGGACGGTATTTTATCCATTATTCACAATGATGGAAAAACATCCAAAACTATTGCCTCTTTTCGTTATGATGCAGGGGACAGCAATCAGGCATTGCCTAATGTAAATATTGTTCGGGGTTCTGATGGTAATTCCTATTTTGATATAACAAAATGCTTTCTATTGGGAACAAACATTCTTACATCTAAAGGTGAAAAACCGGTTGAATCTCTTTCCGTTGGTGATGAGGTTGTGGCTATTTGTAATAATGGAAGGATAAACCGTAAAATTGTTTGGATTGGTAAAACGGATATTTCCGTGGATCAAGGTAAAAATAAAAACGATTTGTATCCAGTTTGTATCAAAGCACACGCATTTGGTCTGAATAAACCGCATCGTGATTTATATTTAACCCCTGAACATACCGTGTATATTGATGGTGGTTTGATTCCTGTCCGTATGTTGGTTAATGGCCGTTCGATTGTTATTGATAAATCCCGGGACAAATTCCAGATTTATCATGTTGAAACAGAACAACACTCGATTTTGCTATCAGAAAATCTGATGACTGAATCTTATTTAAATACAGATGATAAGTATCTATTTGATAACGATATTGTTAATTTCGGTCTGGAGTTTAATGAACATGCAGGTCATAAAAGCTGGGAAAATGACGCAGCTGCACCATTGACTGTTTCCAGAAGCAAGGTTGAACCGATTTGGAATCGTTTGGATCGCAGGGCAACTCAGCTGGGGTATAAACCTATCATAAAAAGAGCGATAACCCGTAATCCTGGTTTATGCCTTATTACTGATAAGGGGAAAAAGATTAAGCCTGTTCATTTCAAGGATAATATTTACAGTTTCTTTATTCCTGATGGTACTTATGTTGTAGCCATGAATTCAAAAACATCTTTACCTTCAGATGTTATTGGACCCTTTATAGATGATAGACGGACACTAGGTGTTTTGGTTTCGAAAATTAGCGTGATTTCTAATAGAACCCTGATTATGTTCCCGACTGATATTTCGGAACTTTCAGGTTGGCATAGCATTGAGCCCGATAGAACAGATCGTTGGACAATGGGATTGGCGCAATTGCCAATTGAGATAACAAGATTTGGCACTGGGAAAAAATTGATCCGGGTTGAGCTGACAGATACAGCTTCTTATTTTGTTGAAGATGATATCAATGAAATGATGAAACTGGCATAAAGCAATTTGTTGATTATCCAGTTAAATAGGGTTAATAGAGCTTTCCTTTTATTATAGCTAAAAGGGAAGCTTTTATTTAAGGGAAAAACAGACGTGTTTGATCGCTTCATAGATTATGTTGCAAAAGTTGCACCGGATAAAATTGCTATCCGTTCATTCGAAGGCTCAATTACTTTTGCGGCAATGAATAGAGACATAAATCGGCTTGCACATGCTTTATTGGACGTTATTGATAATAGTTCCGAAATTGTGGCTGTTAATTATAAGCAAGTACATATTCACTGGATGCTTTTAATGGCGCTAAGCCGAATTGGTGTCGCTTCAGCGTCAGTGTCCAGTAATAGCGAGATTGCTGAAAAGGAGATTGCTATATTGCAGCCTGATGCAATTATTAGCGATACGCTTTTTGATATTGATACGGCAGCTAAAATACACGTGCTTGATTTGAATTGGTATGATCAGGCCATGAAGCGTTTCAAACCTGATCCCATTTATACGCTCTATGAACCGGATCGTATTGTACGTGTTTCAATTGCGGCTGGAACGTCTTTCATGCGGCATAGAATTGATTATACAGCCTCAATGATTGAATCATCTGTCATAAGGATGATTACCCAGGAAAAAATCAGCTGGTCTCTTATGTCGGAAATTCCGAGATATCCAACATTGCTACCCACATTAGCTTTTGGCAGTTTTCATGGATTTTTATGCTATCTAAGCATCTGGTCAATCGGCGGGACAATTATTATGGCTGATCGCGAGCAGTATTTTGCCGCTATTGCCATGTTGTCACCTGATTTGATGGTTATTTCGCCTGCACAGCTTCAATTGATTGCAGAAAATTTGCCAGAAGATATACCCAGACAGGATCATTTAAGATTAATTGTCGTTGCTGGTAATTTTCCTAATGGTTTACGTCATTTTGTTCAGCAACGTCTGACAAAAAATCTGAATGTTACCTATGCGACAAGTGAGGCAGGGGTTATCGCTTCGATCAATATTGATCAAATCAACCATGATGACACAGCGGGGTGGATCATGCCATGGATTGATGTGCAGGTTGTTGATGATCAAGACCATCCACTAACATATGGTGAGATAGGTAATATCCGAATTAAAAGTCCAAATATCGTACAGAAATTTTTCCAAAATGTTCAGGATACTCATAAACAGTTTAAAAATGGTTGGTTCTATCCCGGCGATTTAGGAATATTGAATGAGGAAGGTCTTTTAAGGCTGATTGGTCGTGTAGATGAACTTTACAATTTTGGAGGTGATAAATTTTACGCTAATAAAATTGACGCAGTCATTTGCAGTATAGAAGGTATAAAAGATGCGGCTCTGTTTTCCATGCCTGATAACGATGGAATTCAGCAACCCTGGTTAGCTATTGTTCGCGGAGGTAATTTTGATATTGATCAAATTGCTAGGCTATTGGAAAAAGAATTTTATAACCTGCCCGATGTAAGTGTCTTATGGGTCAATTCCATTCCGAGGGATGAAGAGGGACATGTATTGCGCAATCATCTAGAAAAGCTGGCAATGCAATATATTGAAACCATTTAATAAAAATTCGAGATAGAATATTTTATTAATGAGAAAATATAATAAATAATTATAGAAAAAAGAAAGTGTTATTTTATGGGAAGACTAATAAACAAATATAGTAACGAAGAAATTGCAATCGTTGGTATAGGCTGTAGATTCCCAGGAGATATTTTCAATCTTTCAAGTTTTTGGGAGGCTATTTGTCAGAAAAAAGAAACGGTTAGCCGTATTTTGCCTGATCGTTGGAACTGGCGGACGGCCTATGATCAGGATAATTCAGTTATTGCCAAAAGCTTTTTTCTAAATGCCAGTTTTCTGACACAGCCTATAGTTGAATTTGATCCCTTGTTCTTTGGTATGTCTCCTAAAGAGGCTGTACAATGTGATCCACAACAAAGAATATTACTTGAAGTCGCGTGGGAGGCGCTAGAAGAGGGAGGTCTTGTTCCATCATCCTATGCTGGACAAAAAGTGGGCGTATTTATAGGTGTCTTTGCGACGGACTGGTTAACGAAACACTCTGTTAGCGAAGCGAAAGAAGGGGAAATAGAAAGAAATTTTCTTCCTACAACTTTGCCGATTACTATGCTTTCTGCCAGACTTTCTTATTTTTTTGATTTTTGTGGTCCCTCGCTTGTTCTTGATACAGCCTGCTCATCTTCTTTAACCGCAATTCATCTGGCGTGTCAAAGTCTGAGAAATGGCGATAGTGATATGGCCTTGGCCGGCGGCGTTAATTTGATGATCACGGATCAATCCGGTGCTATTGTCGCCAAGGCCAATTTCATGGCCGAAGATGGAAAAAGTAAAAGCTTTGATGCTTCTGCTGACGGATATGGCAGGGGAGAGGGTTGTGGTATTGTTGTTCTTAAACGGCTGAAAGATGCTGTGCGTGATGGAGATAAAATTCATGCAGTCATTAGCGGGGTTGGAATTAACCAGGATGGACATAATGAAGGATTAACCGTTCCAAATGCGCGTGCACAGGAAAAACTAATTCATCAAGTTGCTCAACAGGCCAATGTACAATTGGGAGATATCGTTTATGTTGAGGCGCATGGAACAGGGACACCTGTGGGAGATCCTTTAGAAGCTCAGGCAATCTCCAATACAATTGGCAAAAGCCGACCGAACGGACAACCTGTTATCATAGGATCTGTAAAGGCAAATATCGGGCATTTAGAAGCGGCGGCAGGTGTGGCCGGATTGATTAAGGCTTGTTTGTGTGTCAAGCATAGAGCCGTGCCACCACAGGCAAATTTAAAAGAGCCAAATCCTAATATCCCTTTTGCTGAGATGAATTTACGCCTGATTCAGGATAAAGTTGTTTCATTAAAATCCTTGTCAGATGATTTATATGTTGCGGTTAATTCCTTTGGTTATGGTGGATCAAACGCAAATGTTATTTTACGGGCTCCTCGTCAAAATGAACAATCATCAGATATCTGTGGCAAAACTGCTTGTTTACCTTCAAATCGGTATATTTTATCGTTATCAACGAAACAATTGCCGTCTTTAAAATTGATGGCACAAAGTTATTGTGAGTATTTCGAGCAGGGAACCGATATATCCCTTGCGGATATCTGTTATTCAGTGGGAAAGCATCGTTCATTTTTTCAGAAACATCTGGTTGTTGTTGCAAAAAACAAAGATGAATTTATTCAAAACCTTCAGGATTTTATACAGGATAAGGTAAATTCGGATGTAATAATTGGTAATCAGCAGGTTAAAACACAAAGCAGGCCTGTTTTTGTTTTTTCTGGCATGGGTCCACAATGGTGGGGAATGGGAAAGTGGCTCTTATCGAAGGGGCCTGCTGAATGTATAACAATCGCTGGGAAATGTGATTCTTATTTTAAGAAATTGTCAGGTTGGTCAATTCTTGAAGAGATGCAGAAAATGGAAACTGAATCTCGTATTCATGAAACGGCGGTGGCTCAACCCGCCATTTTTGTAATTCAAGTTTGTATAGCGACAGCCCTGAAAATTTATGGAATTGAACCATCTGCGATTGTAGGACACAGTGTTGGTGAAATTGCTGCCGCCTATATTTCAGGTGCTTTAAGTTTGAAGGATGCCGTTACCGTCATTTACCATCGTAGTCGATTACAACAAAAATTTTCTGGTCAGGGGGCAATGCTGGCCGTCGGTCTGCCACCTTCATCGGCGGTCAATTTAATCGAAAAATATGCCGGAGATGTTACGGTCGCCGCGATTAACAGTACGCGTTCTTTTACTCTATCTGGATCAAAAGAAAATCTAGAAAAAATTGCACTTGAACTTGATAGGCATTCAGAATTCAATCGTTTTCTTAGGGTGGAACTTGCCTATCATAATCCCATCATGGATCAGATCCGGGAAGAATTTGAGGCGTCAGTGCAAGATATTTGTCCACAAATGCCTGTAATCCCCTTGTATTCGACGGTTACGGGGCGTATTTGTGATGACACCTTCTTTCATGATGAGAATTATTGGTATCGTAATTTACGTCAAACAGTTTTGTTTGCCGAGGCGGTATCCTCTCTTATTCATGATGGACACAATCTATTTTTGGAAATAGGTCCTCATCCAGTTTTATCTTCTTCTATCAAAGAATGTGCTGCAACATTAAACAGTTCGATTGCTGTTACTTATAGTTTGCACCGTTCTGAACCTGAAGAAAAAGCCATTATAAAAACGCTTGCCAATCTTTCCGCAATAGGTCTTGATCTTGACTGGGGAAAAATCACGGGTGGAAAACGGGTCGATTTACCTTTTTATCGTTGGGCACGAGAAAGTTACCTTTTTGAGAGTAAACATTCTAAAGCGACACGGTTGGCGGAACGCGTAAATCCAGTTCTAGGCAATGTTGATTGGGCCGCATCACGGGGCTGGTTGTCCGAGATGAATATCAATTTTATGCCATGGTTGCCCGACCATAAGGTTGAAGGGATGATTGTCTTGCCTGGGGCGGCGTATGTTGAGGCCGCGTTGGCAGCTCATGCTCAACTGGCAATTGATGCACCTAAAGAAATGCAGGAGCCTGCCATTATCGAGGATCTGCAATTAAAAAAGGCAATGATTATTGACCAGCATTTTTATCCGTATATGACTTGGTGCCTTGATGATTTAACAGGGCGATTACTTGCTTTTGGGCGAGTCAAAAATGATTCGCATGAATGGGAATTATATGCAACGGTTGCTCTGCGACGTACTATGCCATGGTCGGAAGATAAGGTAATTGATCTCCAGATATTAAAAGGGAAAATGTCTGAAGATATTCAGATTGAGTTCTTTTACCAGAAATTACGTGAGCATGGACTGGAATATGGCCGGGCTTTCCAAACAATTAAGAGATTATATCATAATTCTGATGCCGTATTGGCCTATCTTGAAATTGCTGATACTGAACAGAATAGTATCAAGGATTATTGTATTCATCCAACCTTGTTGGATGGGGCTTTTCAACTGTTTGGAATTTTGTGTGCAAAACAACAAGTAAAAGATACCACTTTCCTTCCTGTCGCTATTGAGCGGGTTATGTATTATGGTCGACATGAGGGCAAGTTATATGCTTATGCCAATAATCCGGTAAGAGATGAAGACTTATTCACTGGTGATATTGATCTTTATACTGAAAAGGGAGAATTGATTGCTTCTATCAAGGGGTTGACTGTTAAAGAAATAGCCAGTCAAAAGCAGAAAGAAGCCAGACAGATGGGATTGCTTTATCATCGTGAATGGCAAAAATCAAAACCTTTATCTCTTCTAGGAGAAATTGCCAAGATTGCGATATTGACAGATAGTGATCAATTTTTTGAACTCCTGAAAAAAGAACTTGAGATGCAGGGGATAACTGTTCTTGTTGGAAAGATTGGTCAGCAGTTTGGAAAAGAGACTGAAGACCTATTTCATATTCGGGAAGGTCAGGTAAAAGATTATCAGGATTTTTTTTCTTTTGTTAATATTCATCAATGTCGTGCGGTTGTTTATTTTTATACCAGAAACAACGAATTTGAAGATAGAATTGGATTGTCTCTGGTACAAGAAGCTCTGGTGCTGTCACATGGATTACCGGTAATTGAAGAAAAGAAAATTTCAGAGAATTTTCGTTTCGTGATAATTACTAATGGATCAGAACAAATTCATGAAAATAATAAATCAATTAATTTGGATCAATCATCATTAAGAGGATTTGCGAGGGCTTTTTCCTTTGAACGTCCTGAACTGAAATTAAAATTGATTGATATTGATGCGGATCTTAAGACAGATTCAGCTATTCTTGCAGCTGAAATCCTGGATGAGGAGATGGAGGATGATGTTGTCTTGCGTGGTCAGGATCGCTACCTATCCCGTCTAACACCAATGACAAGGCGTGAGGAAGTGCAATGTGTTCCTTATGAACAATTTGATTCTCAAAAAATTGGATTTCGGCTTGTTTCTGGTTTTCCGGGTATTTTGGATAAAATCCGTTATGATGCATTTGTGCGTCAACCACCGCCTCCAGGTCATGTAGAACTTGAAATTATTGATGCTTCTTTGAATTTTAAAGATGTATTGAAAGTTATGGGCCTGTTACCGCGTTCTGTCATGAAGGATACATTTCACGGTGATGGACTGGGAATGGAAGCCTCTGCAAAGGTTGTCGCCGTTGGTAAAGGGGCGGAGGAGGCTGGCTTTTATGTTGGAGATCGCCTTGTCATTACGTTTAAGGGATGTTTAACTTCACATGTTACCCTGGCATTGAAGGATATTTACGCGGTCCATTATTCCACGCATTCCTTGTTAAGGGAATCAAAACGATATCAGTTGACCTCTGATGAAATTGATAAAATCAAAGAATATGATCAACATAAAATCCCTGATGCAGAAGCGGCTACTGTGCCCATAGTGTTCTCTACAGCTTATCATACACTGATCAATTTGGCGAATTTACAAAAGGGTCAAATAGTTCTTATTCATGCTGCGGCAGGCGGTTTGGGACTGGCAGCAATTCAAATTGCAAAAATGCGGGGAGCCAGAATTTTTGCAACGGCTGGAAATGAGAAAAAACGTCAGTATTTGCGGGATTTGGGATGTGAACAGGTTTGGAATTCGCGTAATCTTGAATTTGTCGATGGGGTTAAACAGGTAACTTGTGGAAGGGGAGTGGACGTTATCCTGAATTCCCTATCAGGAGAAGCATTACATCACAGTTTGGAACTGCTTGCCCCATTCGGCAGTTTTTGTGAGGTGGGAAAGAAAGATATTGCCGAAGAACGCTGGATGCCAATGAAGGCATTCAATAAAAATATTAATTTCTTTTCTATGGATTTGGATCGGATGGGAGCTGTTTGTCCAGAAAAAGTTCTGGATATTGTGACAAAAATTGTGCGGGATATAATGAATGACAAAATTATTCTGCCACCCTGTAAGGTCTATCCTGCTGCCAAAGCGGTTGAAGCGTTCAGAACATTAGCTTCTGCCCAGCATATCGGTAAAATTGTAATCAATTTTACCGATACAAAAGATGTAATGGTTAATCCTCTTCAAAAAAAAGTTGCCTCGATTGAAGCTAATGCGCTTTATCTGGTGACAGGCGCTTATGGCGGTATGGGGCTTGAATTGGTGCAATGGCTGGCTGAAAAAGGAGCCAAACATCTTGTCTTGATAGGGCGCTCACTTAAGAAAAATGATTCATCAATTCAGAAAATTCTAAGCATCTTACAAGAGAATGAAATCAGTTTGTATCAAATGCAGTGCGACCTTACGGATTTTCATGCCCTACAACAAACAATTGGAAAAGTGCAACAGTTGCCATATCCTCTAAAGGGAATATTTCATTGTGCTGCAATTATTGATGATGGAGTGGTTGAAAATCTTGATAGGGAACGGGTTGCAAAAGTTATGTTACCCAAGGCGCAGGGTGCCTGGTATCTGCATGAGCTGACCAGGGATATTGCGTTGGATCATTTTGTTTTATTTTCATCTGCGACTCATTTGTTTGGCAATATCGGTCAGGCAGCCTATATTTCCGCAAATGCCTTTCTGGATGCTTTGGCGCAATATCGTCAAAGGATTGGTTTGCCTGCTCTATCTATTGAGTGGGGCGCTATTGATGGTGGCAATATGCTGAAAAAGGATAGTCATGTTGTCAAAACATTTCAGAATTTTGGAGTGAATCCTCTACCTGTCAAAAAGGCACTCGATGTAATGCCATTATTATGGAAACTTCACAAACCCTTTTTGGCCGTCCTTGATATTGATTGGTCAAAATGGTTCAGCGCGTTTCCTGTTACGCGAACTTATGGTCGTTTTCAGCCTTTGACCGCATTAGGGATTTCAACAGGTGAACAGACTGAAGTTATGAAACAGTTAAATACCTTGCCTTTAGAGGGGCGTTTACCTTTTGTCATCGAGAATTTAATTCATATTTTGGAAAAAACGTTGCAATTACCAGCAGATACAATTGATGGAAACACTCGGTTAACCGAGCTCGGAATTGATTCTTTGATTGGAGTGGAACTGCAGATTGCGATCAGTAATCAGTTGGGATGTGAAATTTCGTTGCTACAGCTTATGAAAGAGGAAAATCTTCAGGATGTTGGACGGGTATTGCTTAGAAAGTTAAAAGTTCCTTTTGAAAGTAATGAAATTTTAACACTGGAAAATGTCTGAGAATAATTCAAGTAAAAATTTGAACGTATAGATACGAGTGATGGTATTGGTAAAGAAAAGATGGTTTTGATTATCCCGAAAGAGCAGACGGAAGACCGAACTTGTAAGCAACATAACGTTGTTGATTGGCGAAACGATACCCTTGTTGATATGGTGCGGCATCGTGCATGCTCATCACCCTCAATGGTTATTTATACGCTGTTGAATGACCAATGTGATCCTGTTGACACTCTGACGGCCATTCAACTTGATCATCAGGCTTCGGTTATTGCGGCAGGACTGCATCATTTTGGTAAGGAAAAAAACAGGGTTTTGATCTTATGTGAAAATGATTTGAATTATGTTTTGGCATTTTTTGGCTGTATATATGCCAATATGA
Organism: Commensalibacter melissae; assembly: GCF_009734185.1. Classification (NCBI taxonomy): domain Bacteria; kingdom Pseudomonadati; phylum Pseudomonadota; class Alphaproteobacteria; order Acetobacterales; family Acetobacteraceae; genus Commensalibacter; species Commensalibacter melissae. The sequence goes on from NZ_CP046393.1 coordinate 224,152, forward strand.
TCCCTGTTTCAGGAATTCATGTTGATGTTATTCGCAGTGATGAACGATTTGCAACGGTTTTAAATGATGCGCAACCAGATTTTGTTATTGGTCCACGTCATTTACTGATCGAATATAAAGATTATTTTCGGAAACTGGATTGTAATCCTGTCTGGATTCCCCTGGAGGTTTTATTAAATGTCAGGGATAAATTAATTAAAAAGGGTGATAATAAGGATGTTGCTCTAATTCAGTACAGTTCAGGGACAACTCGGAATACGAAAGGGATTTTGATTACGCATCGTAACTTGATGTATAATGTGCGACATCAGCCAGCAAGTGAAAAAATTCTTGAAAGTGAATGCAACGGATTGAGTTGGTTACCTTTCGCTCATGATATGGGATTAATCGGGGGGATTATAGTTCCAGTAGGTTTGGGACGAAAAATTTTTTTGTTGCCTCCAAAATATTTTATTGAAAAACCGGTAAGATGGTTACAGGCGATTACCAGATATAAAATACAGGTTTCTGGTGGACCAACATTTGCCTATAATCTTTGTTTAAGGGAAATCACGGAAAATGAGATCAGGAAATTAGATCTATCGTCATGGCAAATAGCAGTGAATGGGGCAGATAATTCTCAGGCTGAAACAATAGAAAAATTTTGCAAGAGATTTTCCTCGGCAGGGTTCAGGGCCAGGCATTTCATTTTTGGATATGGTCTTGCCGAGGCAACGTTAACCGTTACTAACAGCAAGGCAAATGTTTCCCCTAAAATCAGGAATTTTTCACGAAAAGCCCTGATGACAGGTTTCGTTAGGCAGGCTTCTGATGTTAATGATCAACGCATTTTGGTTTCATGTGGTTATTCTTTGGAGGATCAAAAGATTGTTATTGTGAATCCGGAAAACGACCAAATCCTACGAGATGGACGGGTCGGAGAAATTTGCGTTTCTGGACCCAGTGTTGCGAGAGGATATTTCAATCGTCCAGAAGAAACAGAGGATGTATTTCATGCAAAATTATCTGGTTCCAAGGAATTTTATTTACGGACCGGTGATTTGGGGTTCATTTATGAAAATGAATTGTACTTTGCTGGAAGGATCAGCAACGTCATAACATTAGGCAACAAGAAATATGATCCTGGCGATATTAGTGGCACATTGGAAAATTCCTGTCCTGATATCCGCATTAATGGAACAACCTTCTTTCTTGAAAATTTAAAGGATCCAACATCAATAACCATTCTTGCGGAAACCATACGAAATCCCGTCAAGTCATATGAAGAAATTGCCGGATATATTTATGAAAAGGTAACCAAGCTTTATATGATTTGGCCTCGGACAATTGTATTGACACGTCCGGGAGGTGTCTTAAAAACACCCAGTGGCAAAATTCAGATTGCGCGTACGCGAGAGGCTTTTTGCGAGAAGAAACTTCCTGTCATTAAGGAATTTCGATATCAGGTTCCGATCATTACAGCATTTTTGTCTTTTAAAGAGGCATATAATCAAGTAGAAGAATGGATTGGAAATGTAACGAAAGATTGGAGGGGGAATGTAAAGCAATTAACACGCAACAAATTGTTGAACAAAGAGGTTAATTATGACCTTTTGTTAGACTTACGTTATAAATTTGAAGAAAAATTTCACGTTGAGATTGACCCATCTGATTTTATGACCGCATGTCAAACATATACGGATTTATGTCATTTATTAGCAAAGCAAATTTGTAATTCTGAATTATAAAAATAATTTTAATTCTACATTGAAAGGGAACTATCTTGACCCAGAATGATAAGGTGAGAGTAGAAGGGTTTGAAAGAGTTAAATTAAAAGTTAAAGGTGAAGACAATTTATCAAGTTCTCTGGAAAACAAGCAGACTCAGGAAAGTGAATTAATTAACAAAATAAATAATTTATCACAAAACAGACAGGTCCAAGACGCCATTCAAGCATTGGATAAACGATTTTCACCTATGATTGGTGGTGAAGAGGTGAACAATCAAACAGAACAAAAGCCGGCAAATAGCACCAAAAATCTGGTAAATCAATTTATACAGGCTTCTCCTAAGCCTACCCAAAAAGGACCCATGGGTATTTTATACGATTTTAATTTTGGAATACGCGTATATGTTCCAAAACCAGCTGCAGGGGAGGGATGGCGCGTTTGTTTAATGGATCTTGATACAGAGGTTGTCTTGCTGGATCAAACCTGCCAGGATCAGGGATATGCAACCACTGCCAAACATCATTATATGAATGGAAAAATCATTGTTTCAAAGATTCATAGGGATGGAAAGCAAGAAGAGGTTCTTGTTCATGAATATAATGCTCGGGGCAAGGAAGTTTTAATTGCCTTTCCAGTCGGATCCTTGGGGGATTCACTGGGTTGGGTGCCCTATGCAGAAAAATTTAGGAAGAAACATGACTGTAAACTGACATTGGCTTTGGGAAAAAATCTTATTGATTTGTTTGAAAAAGCCTATCCGGAAATCAGATTTGTTGACGCTTCTGTTTATGCTCAACAGAAAATTGAAAACAAATTTTATGCAGGATATTATATAGGCCTGTTTTTTGAGGATGAACAAAATAATTGGCAACCTCGTGATTTCAGGTTGGTAGGATTACATCGAACGGCAGGATATATTTTGGGTGTGGATCCTGAAGAGGTTCCCCCTCGTTTGGTTGCAAGTGAAGATACAAGACCTATTCCAGAACCTTATGTAGTCATTGCTACACAGGCCTCGACACAATGTAAATACTGGAATAATCCTTTTGGATGGCATTATATTATTGATTTTTTGAAAAGCCTTGGATATCGTGTAATTTGTATTGATAGGGACAGGGTTTTCGGAAAGGATCTTGTTTGGAACCATATTCCAAACGGTGCGGAAGATCAAACAGGTCCGCGTCCTTTGACGGAAAGAGTACGCTGGTTAAAATATGCCGAATTTTTTGTCGGATTATCTTCTGGCCTTGCCTGGCTTGCATGGGGTGCTGGTATTCCAGTTGTTGTTATTTCAGGATTTACCAATCCATTAACTGAATTCAATACGCCTTATCGTGTGTTCAATACGCATGTTTGTAATGGATGTTGGAATGATATTCGATATTTATTTGATCATAATAATTTCTTATATTGTCCGAAACATAGCAACACTTCCCGACAGTTCGAATGCACCAAGGCAATTTCTCATCAGCATGTTATCAAAACCATTTTGTCCATTCCAAGTTGTCGTCAGAAACCAGTAAATGAAAAAGGCAAGTAAGGTTTAATAACAGTTGGATGTAAGGGCAACGGGCAAAATTCTTTAAGGGATATGATTAAGTCAATCCAATAATGGTGGAGTGAGAGAAAAAGCTTCTAGTTTTTTCTAAAAGCTTTTTTTAATTTATTTTGTAGTTAACAAATTATGAGTTTGTTAAGCAGGCAATATAATTGATTTTTACATTCTGGGTCAGTTTCCATCCATTTGGATAGAAAGTCATTCCGGCAATAGATTTTATGCGTAATCCGGCAGAATATGCCATTTTGCCCAATTCAGAAGGTGTGATGAATTGTCTCCAGTTATGTGTACCGACAGGCAACTTGCGTGTAATATATTCAGCTGCTACCTTGGCAAATAGAAAGGCTGGTAATGTACGGTTGATTGTTGATACAAAAATTATGCCATTGGTTTGTAACAACTGGGAGATATTATGAATAAAGTTCTGAGGATCATTAACGTGCTCAAGTAGCTCTAGGGCCGTAATGACAGAAAAATGTTGATTTTCGTGAACAAGTTCCTCAATGCTCCCCACCTTGTAGGTTAATGAGCCGCCTTTAGGGAGCAAGGGTGTTGTATCTAGATGATATTGTGCGGCTTTGATAACTTTTTCTCCGGCATCTATTCCCAACACATTGTATCCCATATTTGCCAGGGCTTCACTGGCCAAACCGGCTCCACATCCGATATCCAGAATATTGCCGGATTTGTAATATTGATTATTATGTCTCAAGTTGCGGTTGATCCATTCAATACGAAGATCATTCATGTCATGAAGGGAGCTCATGGGCCCTTTTCGATCCCACCACTGATCTGCGAGCTGATTAAAATGATCAATTTCATTCGTATTAATTGAATTATTTTGCTTATTGGCATTATCTGTAGTATCGATAGGCATTTATTTCACCCTCGGTGGAAGAAAAGTAATAGAAAAGTCAATTATTTGCTTATAAATAATAATTGGGTTAATTATTGAATGATATTAGAAAAATGAGATTTATGCTTCATTATATCATATTTAAATGCTGAAAATAATAGTTGTGGAGTTTATTTTTTATGTCTTGTGATATTCCCCGGATCGTAATGAAGTTTGGTGGGACGTCGGTTGCTGATTTGGATAGGATTCGTAAGGTCGCTCAAACAGTCAAAAAACAAGTTGGCGCAGGATGTGAAGTAGCCGTGGTTGTGTCAGCTATGTCAGGGGTCACAAATCAGCTGGTTGAATATTGTCAAACCCTCAATCCCCTATATGATCCTTGCGAATATGATTCAATTGTAGCGACAGGTGAACAGGTAACCAGCGGGCTTTTGGCTATTGCTTTGCAAACAATGGGGATTAAAGCACGTTCATGGTCAGGTTGGCAAATTCCCATAATTACAGATGATGCGCATGGTAGGGCCAGAATTAAACAGATTGAATCAGCAGCCCTGATAGAATGCATGCAGGCTGGAGTTGTGCCTGTTATTGCCGGATTTCAGGGAATAGATGAAAATAAGCGTATATCAACTTTGGGACGGGGTGGATCCGATACTTCGGCGGTTGCGTTGGCTGCAAGCTTGAATGCTACAAGATGTGATATTTACACGGATGTAGATGGAATTTACACAACTGATCCTAGAATAGTAAAAAAGGCAAAACGAATAAAGGCAATCGCATATGAAGAGATGTTGGAATTAGCCTCTGTCGGTGCAAAGGTCTTGCAAACCAGAAGTGTAGAATTGGCCATGAAGGAACAGGTGCGTGTTCAGGTTCTTTCAAGTTTTGAAGATCATGACCCGTCAAGGGAGGGGTCTTTGCCAGGTTCTTTAGTTGTTAGTGAGGATGAAATTGTGGAAAAAGAACAAGTAACAGGAATCGCTTATTCCTTGAATGAAGCAAAGGTGGTTGTAAAAGGTATTCCCGACTTTCCTGGAGTGGCATCTTCTATTTTCAGGCCCTTGGCAGAGGCCAATATCAATGTTGATATGATCGTGCAGAGTAGCGGGACAAATCAAACCACAGATATGACATTTACAGTGCCTAAAACGGATTTGTTACAGGTTCAACAGCTTTTGGAGCAGGCAAAAGATACAATTAAATTCTCACAATTGCTGACCGATGAGGATGTTGTAAAAATCAGTGTGGTTGGAATTGGGATGCGTTCTCATACTGGTGTCGCAAATATTATGTTTAAAACATTGGCGGAACGTTCTATAAATGTTCAAGTGATTTCCACAAGTGAAATTAAGGTTTCTGTTATTGTTGCTGCGGAGTATGTGGAATTGGCTGTACGTGCTTTACATACAGCTTATGGATTGGACCAAATGAATGACTGATAAAATGAATATGGATTTAGTTTCATATGATCAAGCAAAAAGGGAATTGAAGCGTCTGTGGAAACGTGGCACTGATTTTTTGGGAAGTGAGGTTGCCATTCTTGGCGGAGCTATGTCCTGGGTCAGTGAGCATCATCTGGTTTCAGCCATTTCCAATGCCGGGGGTTTTGGCGTGATTGCATGTGGAGCAATGGAACCCGAAATGCTAGCTGTCGAAATCGAGGCCACTCAGGCACTGACAAAAAAGCCTTTTGGGGTAAATCTGATTACGATGCATCCTAAATTGTCTGAATTGATTGATGTCTGTCTGCGTCTAAAGGTTCATTATATTGTGTTGGCAGGGGGTATTCCTTCGAGTACAGCAATCAGGCAAATTAAAGATGGGGGAGCTAGGGTTATTGCGTTTGCTCCAGCCTTGATTTTGGCAAAACGCTTGCTTAAAATGGGTGTTGATGCACTGGTGATAGAAGGGGCAGAAGCAGGGGGACATATAGGTCCTGTTTCTTTGACTGTACTTGCTCAAGAAATTTTACCTGTTATCCGTGAAATACCTGTTTTTGTTGCAGGTGGACTGGGTCGTGGCGATGCCATTGTTTCATTTCTTGAATTGGGGGCCTCTGGCGCACAGTTGGGCACGATGTTTGCTGCAGCGGTAGAAAGTCAAGCCCACGAGAGGTTTAAAAAAGCGTTTATTCACGCTTCGGCACGGGATGCAGTCGCTTCAGTACAGTTGGATGATAGTTTTCCAGTTATTCCCGTGCGTGGTCTTTCCAATCCAGGGACAAAAGCGTTCATGAAGCATCAAGCCGCCGTAATTCAAAAATATCGTAATGGTGAATTAAGTAAAGAAGATGCCCAACTGGACATTGAACATTTTTGGGCGGGGGCTTTGCGTCGTGCGGTAAAGGAAGGTGATGTGGAATATGGCTCGGTTATGGCCGGTCAATCCGTGGGAATGGTAAAGGAAATTTTACCTGTTGCCGATATCTTTCATACACTTATGCAACAGGCAATTGAGGCTTTGGTAAGACGACAACAACGTATATCAGATATGTGAACATTCTATATAATGGGTTTTAAGCAAATGAGTAATGGACCTGAACAATATGCGAATAAACAATCTATTGGCGAAATGCTTCGTTCAAGAAGAGAAGAATTGCACTTGAGTTTGGAGGATATTTCTCAGAGGCTGAGAATCCGGTTGGTTTTTTTAAAGGCTCTGGAGGATGGGCAGATCGATCAGTTGCCCGGTATAGCCTATGCAGCCGGTTTTTTGCGTTCTTATGCAGAGTTTCTGGGACTGAATGTTGACGAGGTAATCAAGCGCTTTCGTTTTGAGCATCAGGGAACAGAATATAAACAGAAATTACTGTTTCCTGCTCCTGTCCCTCAATCTGGCGTTCCTGCCGCTGTAATTATTTTTGCAGGTTTACTGATTATTGCCGGGGGATATGTTGGCTGGTACAAAATGACTGATCATCGAAAGGTTCCTGCCGAAACTATTCCATCCATTATGGATAAAAATGGTAAAGATCAGGCGCAGGAAAAAATTTCACCACAGATTGCATCTGTTATGCCTTCTCAAAATGTAAATAATGCAAAACCGGATCAAAATGTTTCCAATGCTATCTATAAACTTGAATCACAGATAGCCCAGTCTCAAAAAACAAATGAACCGGCTTCGAAACCGGCAAATTATTCGCAGGGTGATAAAAACAATTCTTTACAAGAAAATAAATTGTCTTCACAAAATTCATCTATAGACAACCAACAGAAACCACAGGAACCTTCTTCTATTCAAACCAGTAAAGCATCTGACTCATCAGGTAAAGTTGATCAACAATATCCTGATTCGGTAAAAAATATTGAAAGCAAAGATAATGAGACAACAGAAAAAGTTGATAACAATATCATTATCAGGACATCCGGAGCCAGTTGGTTAAAAGTTCAGGATCAACAGGGTCGTATTTTATTGCAAAAAACATTACAAAAAGGTGAAAGCTGGGCTGTTCCATCAGATCATGCAAGGGTTGTTATGACCATTGGTAATGCCGGGGCTGTCATTATTGAAAATAATGGGAAGCAGTCAAGGCCTTTGGGTGAAAGGGGAAAGGTTTTACGGCATTTTGTTATAACGCCTGAGTTATTGGAAAAGATTGTTACAGAACCTGTAGATTATAATTCGGATGCAATGCCTGCAAAAAATAAGAAGAAAATGGTCAATGAGAATGGCTTGAATTTAAATAATGATCAGGAAAAGACTGAAGGATCTGATAATCGTTAGGACAAATATTTTATGTTTAAGTGGTTATATATTGCATATTTTAATGGGGTTGGTTAGTTAAAAGAAGATGGTGTAAAATTGATCTTTTAAGATTGTTTCTTTTAAGATTAAAGGTATTACCATAATTAACTTGGAGAAAAATTAATGAGTTTACGCCCATATCAGCAAATTATTCGTCGCAAAAGTCGACAAATTAATGTGGGGTCTGTTCCTGTTGGCGGGGATGCACCGATTAGTGTTCAAACAATGACAAATACGCTGACCAGTGATGCACAGGCAACGGTTGCACAAATTAAAAAAGCTGAAAAGGTGGGGGTTGATATTGTTCGGGTTTCCTGTCCTGATGAGGATAGTACCAGGGCGCTGAAAGAGATTGTCCGTAATGTGGAAGTTCCAATTGTTGCGGATATTCATTTTCATTATAAGAGGGCGATTGAAGCTGCACAGGCAGGCGCTGCTTGTTTAAGGATTAATCCAGGAAATATTGGTAATGCGGATCGTGTTCGGGATGTAATTAAGGCGGCAAAAGATTATAACTGTTCAATTCGTATCGGGGTTAATGCGGGTTCTCTTGAAAAACATCTTTTGGAAAAATACGGAGAGCCTAATCCTGAGGCTTTATTGGAAAGTGCGATGGAGCACGCGAAAATCCTAGAAGATAATGATTTTCGCGAATTCAAAATTAGTGTTAAAGCTTCAGATGTTTTTTTGGCGGTTGAAGCTTATCGTTTATTATCTGAAGCTTGTGACTATCCATTGCATATCGGTATTACTGAAGCGGGCGGGAAAAGAGCGGGAACTGTAAAATCCTCCATTGGATTAGGTTCACTTTTATGGGCAGGTATTGGGGATACAATGCGCGTTTCCTTATCGGCTGAACCTGAAGAGGAAGTCGTTGTAGGCTGGGATATACTGAAAACGCTTGGTTTGCGTCATCGGGGGGTAAGGGTTGTTTCCTGTCCTTCCTGTGCGCGTCAAGGTTTTAAGGTCATTCCAACGGTTGCAACATTGGAAGAACGTTTGGCTCATATTGAAACGCCAATTACGCTTTCTGTCATTGGTTGCGTTGTTAATGGTCCAGGTGAAGCCACCATGACGGATGTGGGTGTTACCGGGGGTGGGTCAGGACGTCATATGGTCTATGTTGGTGGAAAGCAGGATCATACGATTCCGGCTGAAGAAATGATTAATCATATTGTGCAATTGGTTGAACAAAAAGCCGCACAGATTGAAGCGGAAAAAACTGCTCAAAAAAAAGAAAAGAATTAATTTTAAAATATAATTTCAAACATAGGATAGTTTAAAGTGAGTGTGGTTAAACCCGTTCGTGGAACCCATGATTTGATTGGTGACGAGGCAAAAAATCATCAATATGTCATGCAAACCGCAAAAAATATTACTTCATTATATGGGTTTGAAGAATGGATAACACCGGTTTTTGAAGAAACAGGTGTTTTTGCGCGCTCTTTAGGGGATACGTCGGATATTGTTTCCAAGGAAATGTATACATTCCAGGATCGTGGTGGGGATTCTCTCACCCTGCGTCCCGAAGGAACAGCTGGAATTTGCCGTGCCTTGGTTACAAATGCTTTGACCCAAACCCTTCCTCAAAAGGTTTTTTATGCCGGCCCAATGTTTCGTTATGAGCGTCCTCAAAAAGGCCGTTATCGGCAGTTTCATCAGATTGGTGCAGAATTGCTGGGTACGACAACCCCTTTTGCAGATGCGGAAATGATTGCAATGGGGCAGCATATTCTTAATGCCCTGGGTATTTCAGATAATGTTGTTCTTGAATTGAACACGCTGGGGGATCTGGCCAGCCGTCAAGCATGGCGAGAAGCTTTAATTGCCTATTTCAAAACCGTTAAATCTGAATTATCAGAAGATAGTCAAAATCGGTTGGAGAAAAATCCCTTGCGTATTTTGGACAGTAAGGCCGCACAGGATAGAGCGTTATTGGATCATGCTCCGTTAATGAAAGATTATATGACTCCAACAGCACTGGAATTCTGGGATAGATTACGAAAAGCACTGGATCAGTTTAAAATTCCATTTAGAGAAAATCATTATATTGTTCGTGGATTGGATTATTATAGTCATACGGTTTTTGAATTTGTAACGACAAAGCTTGGATCACAGGGTACCGTTCTGGCGGGCGGACGATATGAGGGGCTGGTTGCAGAAATGGGTGGACCTTCTGTTCCTGCTATTGGATGGGCAGCTGGGGTTGAAAGATTGGCTCTTTTATTGAATTCGATACCCGTCCAACCTAAATCTGTAGCAATCATTGTATTTTCTGATGCGGTTCATGAAATGGCATTTACGGTTTTACAGCTATTAAGAACGCATAAAATTGCTGCTGAAATGACCTATAAAGGGAATTTCCGTAAACAAATGGAGTGGGCTAATAAAAGGAAAGCGTCTATTGCATTGCTTATTGGTGAGGATGAGGCGACCAAACAAGTTGTTCAGTTGAAAGATTTGAATTCTGGTGAACAAGTCGAGGTTGCCTTGCATGATTTGGTTTCTCAGCTTATTTTGAAATTGGCGAAATAATTTATGTCTTCTGAAGAATTTTCTGCAAGTTTTAATGATCGTCTGGATAAAATCATAGCTCGGTCAGAAGAATTACAACACTTGTTATCCACTGAGATATCCGGGGATGAATTTATTGAGGCTTCACGTGAATATGCTGAATTGAATCCGCTTGTAGCCTTGATTGAATCTTTAAGGACGGCAGAAAAGGATTATCAGGCTGTTCAGGAAATGCTTGATGATCCTGAAATGAAAGATTTGGCGCAGGTCGAGTTACAGGGGTTGCATGAAAAACTTCCGGAAATAAGACATAAGATTCGTTTGGCAATGTTACCAAAGGACAAGGCTGATGAACGAAGTGCAATTTTAGAGCTACGTCCAGCGGCTGGGGGTGATGAGGCGGGTCTGTTTGCGGCAGAACTTTTCTCCGCTTATCAACGTTACGCGGAATCTCGAGGCTGGCGCTTTGAAATTCTGGAATATGGTGATACTGGATTGGGCGGTCTTAAAGAAGGGATTGCTTCAATCACGGGAACGGGAGTTTTTGCACGTTTGAAATATGAATCGGGTGTTCATCGCGTGCAACGTGTTCCAGCTACCGAAAGTCAGGGGCGTGTTCATACTTCAACAGTAACCGTTGCAGTATTGCCTGAGGCAGAGGAAGTGGATGTCACAATTGATGAAAGTGATCTGCGGATTGATGTCTATCGTGCTTCTGGGGCTGGTGGACAGCATGTTAACAAAACGGAAAGTGCGGTGCGGATCACTCATATTCCGACAGGTGTGGTCGTGGCGATGCAGGAGGAAAAAAGTCAGCACAAAAATAAGGCGAAAGCCATGAAGATCCTGCGTGCACGTTTATATGAACAACAGCGGTTGGCCGCTCATGAAAATCGTGCGGCAGACCGTCGTTCTCAGGTGGGGACAGGAGATCGTTCTGAACGTATTCGTACATATAACTTTCCACAAGGACGTGTTACCGATCATCGGGTAAATTTGACGTTGCATAAGATTGATCGTGTTATGTTGGGGGAATTTGATGAGATTATCGATTATTTAATCCAGGAAGAACAATCCCGACTGTTGGCTTCTGAAGAGAATACCTAGGAAAAAAATCTGGTTTTGCCTTTTATTTCTGTCTAATGCCTTAGTTATATTATCGTTTAAAAGCATTAGTTGTTTTTATATTTGGATAAATTGATTTTTACTGGATTACATGGATAATAGTGTACAAATATCGTTGGCTTCATTAATTCAGGAAGGCGAGATGCTTTTTCAAAAGGCAGGAATTGAAGCACCGCGACGAGAGGTAATGTTATTAATAGCTGCGGCGTTAAAAAAAAGCAGAACCGAATTATTCTTGATGGATAAAACAGAATTGATCGATCCTGTCCTAATTCGTTCATATTTTTATAGACGAAGTCAGCATGAACCTTTCGCTTATATTGTGAGGGAAAAAGGATTCTGGTCGTTAAATTTGGAAGTGTCAGAAGCCACTTTAATTCCTCGCGCTGATAGCGAGACTTTGATCGAGGTTTTGTTGAAATTGTTTCCGAAACGCCAAACTCGTTATAATTTTCTGGATCTGGGAACTGGCACAGGTTGCCTGTTGCTTGCCGCTTTGTCTGAATACACGAAAAGTTTTGGAATTGGGGTCGATTATAAAGAACAGGCTGTTAGATTGGCAAGGAAAAATGCGGAAAAATGCAAATTGGCGGACCGATCTATATTTTATACAGGTTATTGGGGTAATGCCTTAAAGGGAGAATTTGATATTATTTTATCCAATCCACCTTACATTCGTGAACATGAATTATTAAATTTAATGCCAGAGGTCAAAAACTATGAACCCATGTCAGCTTTGGATGGGGGAAGGGACGGCCTTGATGCATATCGTTTAATCTGTTATCAAGCCGCGGATTTATTAACGGAACAGGGAGTTTTGATTTTAGAACTAGGAATTGAACAGGAAGAGCATGTTACAGAGATTGGAAGGGATATAGGGCTGTATGTTGTGCAAAAACAACAGGATTTAAATGGTTATACAAGAGCCCTTGTTTTTTCTAATATAAAATTGTAAAAGCTTATCATATAATTTTATTTTAATTATAGTAAGAGAAGCTACTAACTCAATATAATGATTAATAGCTGTATAAATTATAGTATTAAATTGCAATTTATTTATTTCATTTAGTTTACTTGTTTCATATTAATCATTATCTATCAACCAATCAAAATGTAACCTTAGTTTCATATTTACTAATAGGAAAGTATAACAATAACTTATGAATACAAAACGTATGCGAGGTCGTTATTACCGGTCAGGCAATAACGGGGGGGCACGGCATCAAAACGGACAGGTTTCTTTTAATCGAAATCATGTGTTTGAAAGTAACGGTCCTAATGGACGTATTCGTGGAACTGCTCAACAATTACATGAAAAATATCTTCAACAGGGACGGGATGCCATAAGTTCAGGGGATCGGGTCAATGCTGAAAGTTTTTTTCAGTATGCAGAACATTATTCTCGTATTGTTAATATGATTAACCAGTCTAATCAACAAAGACATCGTCCCAATAATTTTCAGGAAACGGCAAATAATACAGAGCCTGTAAAAATGATAGAGGATGAACCGGAAACAACCGAGGCTGTCGAAATTAAGATTGATGAAACTGCAAATGAAACTCCTGTTGTTCAGGAGATAGAGGCTGAACAGCCCGCACCGGTTCGTGTGCCCCGTAGAGGAAGGCCTCCTAGAGCGCTGTCAGCAGGAAAAAAAAAGCTTTCGGAAGAAAATAGTTAAAATATTATAGAAGATGAGTGAAAAATACTTGACTTTGTCATTTAAATAAGGGTAATTAAACTCGTCTTTCAATAATTGATAAGGCGGCGTAGCTCAGTGGTAGAGCAGGGGAATCATAATCCCTTGGTCGGTGGTTCAAATCCGCCCGTCGCTACCATCTTTAAAATTTGGTTTAAATCTACAGATGGTTGTTAAAATTCAAAATCCTTAAAATCGAATAATTCTTAACAACTTATTTTTAATTTTGTTTTTAAGTTGGTATTTTGTGATTTGATTGTAATTTTATTATGATCAGACTGATGGTATGATTATTGTTGAAGTAATCAGAGTCATTGAATATGAAAATATATTTTGTTGGGAATGGAAAAACAGAACGATCTTGTAAAAATTTTTTAATAATTTAACGAGATTAGATGTGATATATTAAATTGTCATACATAATCAGAAATGGTGCTGCTGGCGAGGATTGAACTCGCGACCTCTCCCTTACCAAGGGAGTGCTCTACCACTGAGCTACAGCAGCTTCGATTTGCTTTATTTAGTAGCTTTTCATTCAAAATGATGCAACAAAAAAAATTTATCTTTTTGCATATTTTTTATATGGCTTGCAAATCAAGGATAAATTGTTCAAAAGTTAGATGAAATATTTACATCAAATCCAAAATTCAGTTCGATTAATATTATTTTTGTCTTCTATGTAAATTCATCAAAGCGTATCTTAAATAGTATTAAAGAACCATCATGGTTCGAAATGAAAACGCCCGTTTAATGCTGTATATTAAAATAGGATATCAGGTTGTAACTATGAAATATAGCTTTTGTTTTTTATCACTTTCCTTTTTGAGTATTGCATTGACCAGTTGTGCGGTTGGACCTGATTTTAAAAAACAGACACCTTGGTACCCTTCAAAATGGTATCCAAACCATAATTCAATCCACGGTAATGTTACAAGTCAAATCAGTAAGAATAAACTGGATCCAAATTGGTGGGAATGTTTTCATGATCCGATATTATCTGATCTGGAACGTCGTACTATCGTAAATAACCTTGATATTCAAATGGCTACACAGCGAATGATTGCTAGTCGTGCCCAGTTAATCATAACAGGATCGGCACGCTTTCCCACCTTGAATGCAATGGGTAGTTACAGCCGAGCACAACATAGTAGTAAAATGGCACGTCGAATTATTAACCGTGTCGAGAATCAGAAACCTGAGTTAGGTAAAATCGTTGACCCCAAGGATATTGATATTCCCACTTTTAATGAATGGGCTGATGCTCTGGATTCAAGTTGGGAAGCTGATATTTGGGGGCGTGTTCGTCGTCAGTACGAGGCTGGTAAAGCTTTATGGCAAGTTTCCGAAGAGGAGCGACGAGATATTTTAACCCTCCAGTTGGCTGAAGTTGCCAATGATTATATAACTCTACGTGGATTGCAGACACAACTGGATATTGTTCGAAAAAATGCGAAAATTGCTCAGGATTCACTTGATTTAGCTCAAAAACGTTATACGGGGGGATTGGTAACAGAATTGGATGTTCACGATGCCCGTGCTCAACTGGAACAGACAAATGCACAGATCCCACAATTGGAAGAGCAGGTCATTAATTATATGAATGCCCTTGCATTGTTAATAGGGGAACCACCCCGCGCCTTGGATCAAACTTTGTCACAACAAAAACCAATTCCTCCAGTTCCCCCGCAGATTCCTGTTGGTTTGCCCTCTGAATTGCTGCAACGTCGTCCAGATGTAAGAGAGGCTGAAGCCGCCTTACATGTTGCAACTGCAGAGGTTGGTGTGGCAGAAGGGGATTTTTATCCAAAAGTAACCGTGGATGCAAAAATGGGCTTTCAATCTTTATCGATCAAGGATTTGGGATTTTGGTCAGCACGAGCATGGAATGTTGGACCGACAATATCAATTCCCATTTTTGAAGGGGGGAAATTAAAGGGTCAATTACAATTAAAAAAGGCGCAGCAGAAAGAAGCGGCTCTCGCTTATCGTAAAACTGTTTTGCGTGCTTGGCAGGAGGTTGATAACGCTCTGTCTGCTTATCAAGCCGAACAGTTAAGAAATGATAAATTAAGGGAAACTGTCAATTCAAACCAGCAATCTGTTTTTTTGGCACAGGAACAATATCGTGAGGGGTTACAAACTTTTATCAATGTTCTGGATGCAGAACGTCGACTATTGCAATCTCAGGATGATTTGGTAAAAAGTACAACACGTATTTCAACCAATTTAGTACAACTGTATAAAGCACTTGGTGGAGGATGGGAAACAACCTTTCCCGAACATACTGAATCGCTTCAAAAGAAAAGTTGATTATAAAATTGCTAGCGCATAATCAGAATAGTTGATCATTACGGTCAAATTATTTATTTCCTTATAAATAATTTATATTTTGGAGCCGTATTATTGCTAAGGAAATTTTATACCCTTCAAATGTTAAGAGGGCTTGCCGCTTTATCAGTTTGTTGGGCGCATTTTTTATCGATTAAAATAGAAGTTAAACCCATATTTGCAACGATATATACGTTTTCTGGACCTTTTGTGCGATATGGGGTGGATCTATTTTTTGTTATAAGTGGTTTTGTCATTGCGTTGAACGTTCTTGAAAACCATGAAAAAGCATCATTTAAGGAAGGATTGAAATTTTT